>NZ_PCZU01000220.1:24997-53545 GCF_002887785.1 Rhodococcus sp. ENV425 | reverse complement strand
CCCCGGCCGGGTGGCCGGGGTCCTTCGCGTTTCCGGTGGAGCTGCCGGGAATCGAACCCGGGTCCTCCGCCGCCTCGCCAGGGCTTCTCCGTGTGCAGTTCGCTATGTCTCTACTTGGATCTCCCGGTCCCGCGAACAAGCCGAGATGACGATCCCAGTCGCTGTTTGTTGTCCCGTCCGGCTCCGCGACCGAGCCGTACGGTGGAGCTCCCTAGTCGATGCCAGGATCCGGGGCGGGAGCACACCCGGTCTGACAGAGACGCACTCGCTTAGGCAGCGAGGGCGTACTCGCGCTGAGTAGACTCGGCGCTTATTGGTTTGCAGCGACGCTTACGGTGGTCTCTTGCCTGCACCGACACGCTTCCCCTAGCTCAACGTACGCAGTCGAAACCGTTCAGCCCCGTACGTACCTGCGGCCTTCGCAGGACTACCCACTTTAACGCGCGGACCCCCCTCCGTCATTCCCATTTCCACCGTGATGCGAATGACGTGGCTCACAGCCCTCAGGCGGCCGCGGTGATCATGCCGACGGCGGTGAGGGCGAGCACCATTCCGGTCATCTGGCCCCGCCCGATGCGCTCGCCCAGCACGACCATCGCCAGCAGCACGGTCGCCGCCGGGTACAGCGCGCCGATGACGCTCACCAGCGACAGCATGCCGCCCTGGAAGGCGAACATCAGCGCACCGTTGGCGATCACGTCCAGCACCGCGACCGCGATGATGTGCGGATAGACCCGGCTCGGCGGCCGGATCATCTGCCGCACGCCCAGGGCCACCGCCCACACGACGAGTGTCGCCGTGAGCCGGGACATGCCGAGGGGCCACAGGCCGGTGCCCTCGGGGACGCGGTGCAGCGCGACGAACATCAGCGCGAACGCGACTCCGGAGCCGACGGTCAGCCACGCCACGGTGGCGGTGAATCGGGGTTGCTCGTCCCCGGCGACGCCTTCCTTCGATTCGCGACTGACCAGCACGACGGCGACGAGGGCGATCGCGATGCCGGCGTAGGCGACCGGTCCGGGCCGCTCCCCCGTCGCGATCCCGACGAGCACCGGGATACCGGCCACGAGCACGGCGGTGAGCGGGGACACCACCGACATCGGGCCCGCGGCGAGCGCGAGATAGAACCACCAGATCGCGAGCCCGCCGGCGACACCGGCCGCCGCACCCCAGCCGAGGGACTCGGGGGTGAGGTCGCCGCCCACGAGCGGCGCGGCGGCGAGCACCAGCAGCAGCGACAGCGGGTACGAGACGATCACGAACCGCAGCGCCGCCACCCGGCGGGACGCGCCCCCGCCGAGGAAGTCGCTCACCCCGTAGCCGACCGCGGCCACCAGGGCGAGCACGATCGCCGTCAGCGCATGCCCTTCACCCGCCGGCCGAGCTCGCGGGTCACCTCGCGCTCGGCGGTGCGACGGGCCAGGTCCTGCCGCTTGTCGTAGTCCTGCTTGCCCTTGGCCAGCGCCAATTCGACCTTCACCTTGCCGTCGGAGAAGTACATCGACAGCGGGACCAGGGTCTGGTTGCCCTCACGGGTCTTGCCGACGAGGTTGTCGATCTCCCGGCGGTGCAGCAGCAACTTGCGGGTGCGCCGGGGCGCGTGGTTGGTCCACGTGCCGTGCCCGTACTCGGGGATGTGCAGCCCGCGCAGCCACACCTCGCCGTCGTCGACAGTGGCGAACGCGTCGACGAGCGACGCCTTGCCCTCGCGCAGGCTCTTGACCTCGGTGCCCAGGAGCGCGACTCCGGCCTCGTACGTGTCGAGAATGGTGTAGTTGTGCCGTGCCTTGCGATTCGTGGCGATGACCTTGCGGCCCTTTTCCTTCACTTTCGGGCCCCTCCGGTCCTCGATGCGTCCGACAGATCTGTGTACAGCATAGGTAGCGGACGCAACGAGATATTCCCGCGCACCGACGCGCGGCTATTCACGCACGTACAGGCGCAGGGTGACGTAGGCGGTCAGGGCCGCCATGCCGACGCCCACCAGCACCAGGATCGGCGAGACCAGCAGCACGTCGCTGTTGGAGATGCGGGCGACGATGTTGGCCTCGTAGACCTCCGAGAGCACCTCGTCGACGAAGGCGCCCTTCGCGACGAACAACCCCGCGATCGCCAGCGCCGCGCCGATCACGGCCGCCACGACGGCCTCGAGCAGGAACGGCAGCTGGGTGTACCAGCGGGTGGCGCCGACCAGCCGCATGATGCCCACCTCGGTGCGGCGGGTGAACGCGGCGATCTGCACCATGTTCGCGATGAGCAGGATCGCAGCGACCGCCTGGACCGTGGCGATCGCGAATGCGGCGTTGCGGACGCCGCCCAGCACGCTGAACAGCCGCTCGACGAGGTCCTTCTGATTGAGCACGCTGTCGACGCCGGGACGGACGGCGAACTGGTCCTCGATCACCCCGAAGCGGTCGGGATCCGAGAGCTTGATCTTGAACGAGGCCGGGAAGCTCTCGGCACTGACGAGCTCGGCGAGCTCCGGCTGGTCCTTGAAGACCCGCTCGGTCGCGTCGGCGACGGCGTCCTCGCGGTTGAGGTACTGCACCGACACCACCGCCGGGGTGTTCTCGAGGTCCGAGCGCAGGGTGCGGCAGATGTCCTGTTCGCAGTCGGGGTCGAGGGTCGAGATGTCGTCGGTGAGGAACACCTGCACCTCGACCCGGTCGAGGAAGATCTGCTGCGTCTTGTCGGCCATCTGCACGACGAGCAGACCCGCGCCGAACAGGCCGAGGGAGATCGCGGTGGTCAGGATCATCGCGACGGTCATGGTCAGGTTGCGGCGCAGGCCGGTGACGACCTCGCTCAGGATGAAGCTGGCACGCATGGAGTGTCGAAGTCCTTCGGTTGCCGGAGGGGCGAGAGCGATGGGAGCGGAGGAGCGCGGTCAGCGACCGACGCCGTAGACGCCGCGCGCCTCGTCGCGCACGACCCGACCGAGATCGAGCTCGACCACGCGGCGCCGCATGGAGTCGACGATGTGGTGGTCATGGGTGGCCATGAGCACGGTGGTGCCCGTGCGGTTGATGCGCTCGAGCAGCATCATGATGTCCTGGCTGGTGTCCGGGTCGAGATTGCCGGTCGGTTCGTCGGCCATGAGCACCAGGGGCCGGTTCACGAAGGCCCGGGCGATCGCGACGCGCTGCTGTTCGCCGCCGGACAGTTCGGTGGGCAGGCGGTCGGCCTTGCCGGACAGGCCGACGAGGTCGAGCACCTCGGGCACGGTGCGAGCGACGACCGAGCGGGGCTTGCCGATCACCTCGAGCGCGAACGCGACGTTCTCGGCCACCGTCTTGCGCTGCAGCAGCCGGAAGTCCTGGAATACGCAGCCGAGGTTCTGCCGCAACCTGGGCACCCGGCGCGCCGACAGGCGGTTGACGTGGAAGTCCGCCACGTGGATGTCACCGGAGGTGGGCGTGTCGTCACGCAGGAGCAGCCGCAGGAAGGTCGACTTCCCGGAACCGGACGGGCCGATGAGGAAGACGAACTCGCCCTTGTCGATCTCGACGCTCACCTTGTCGAGGGCGGGCCGGGTCGACGTCTTGTACGACTTGGACACATTCTCCAGGCGGATCACGCCGCCATGCTAGCCGTTATCGGACGGTGACCTAAGGAACCGACTCGCCGGTAGGTTCGGCGGGGGACGAATCGCCGAGGCCGGGAATCGGAATCTCGGGCAGCCGCAGGCCGGGCTGAGTCGTCGTGGTCGTCGGGGCCGGGGCCTCGGGAACGGTGCGCGAACCCGCTCCGCCGGGCGTGGATCCGGTCCCGGTCGGCGCCGGCGTGGTCGTCGTCGGGGTCGGCTCCGTAGTGGTCGGCGTGGGGCTCGGTTCGGCGGTGGTGGGCTCGGGCACGTACGGCACGTACGGCGTCTCGCTGACGACCACCGCGCCCGGCGGCGCCGTCGCCGTGCCCTGTTCCTCCTCCGGGTTGAGGTACAGGTAGAGCACCCACAGCCCCAGCCACACCAGGCACAGGGCCAGGGTGGCGGTACGCAGCCGGCCGCCGAAGACGTGGTCCGGGATGTGGAACCTGCGAGGCTCGCTCACCGCACCGCCTCGATCCCGTGGATCGGGGTGGACGTGTCGAGCTGTGGATGGACGGTGAGGCCCTGCCGGCGCAACGCGAGCGCGACCCGCACGCGCAGTTCCCGTCCCACCTGGAACTGCTTGCCGGGCAGGGTGCGCGCGACCATGCGAACGCTGACCTGGTCGACCTCGAGGCTCTCGACGCCCATCACGGTGGGCTCGTCGAGCAGCAGTTCCTTCAGCTTCTCGTCCTCGAAGGCATTGACGCCGACCTCGTGCAGGATGTCGTTGACCTCCGCGATGTCGGCCGTGACCGGGATCGGCACGTCGACGACCGCACGGGCCCAGTCCTTGGAGAGGTTGACGGCCTTGTTGATCTGCCCGTTGGGCACGGTGATGACCTCGCCGGCGGCGTTGCGCAGCTTGGTGACGCGCAGGGTGACGTCCTCGACCGTGCCGACGGCGTCGGCGGAGGCCCCGGTGACCGAGATCTGGACCGTGTCACCGAACCCGTACTGCCGTTCGGTGATGATGAAGAATCCGGCGAGAATGTCCTGGACGATGCGCTGGGCGCCGAAGCCGAGCGCCGCGCCGAGGACGGTCGCGGGGGCCACCAGGCTGCCGATGGGCAGCGCGAGGTAGTCGAACACCTTCAGGGTGGCGACGATGTAGACGAACGTGATGACCACCCAGGTGATCACCTGCGCCACCGAGTGCCGGTGTTTCGTCACCTCCGAGCGCACCAGCGCGTCGGACTGCTGATACGTCTCGTCGATGCGGCGGGTGATGCGGCCGCCGGTCCAGCTGACGAACCGCGCGACGAGGACAGCGCCGAGCACGGTCAGCGCGATCTGCAGACCGCTGGTCGACAGCCAGTCGAGGAGCCTGGTACCGGGAAACAGGGTGGATCCTCCGTAGCCGTGTTATTGATTCTGCTTCTGGTTCTCGCGCATGCGCCACCGGATGCCCTCTTCGAGGAACCCGTCGATGTCGCCGTCGAGGACGGCGGCCGGGTTGTTCACCTCGTACTCGGTGCGCAGGTCCTTGACCATCTGGTACGGGTGCAGGACGTAGGAGCGCATCTGGTTGCCCCACGAGCTGCCGCCGTCGCCCTTGAGCGCGTCCATCTCCGCGCGCTCCTCCTGCCGCTTGCGTTCGAGCAGCTTGGCCTGCAGCACGCGCATGGCCGAAACCTTGTTCTGCAACTGCGACTTCTCGTTCTGGCAGGTGACGACGATGCCCGTGGGGATGTGGGTCAGGCGCACCGCGGAGTCGGTGGTGTTGACGGACTGCCCGCCCGGGCCGGACGAGCGGTACACGTCGACGCGGATGTCGTTCTCGTCGACGTCGATGTGGTCGGTGGTCTCGACGACCGGCAGCACCTCGACCTCGGCGAACGACGTCTGGCGGCGGCCCTGGTTGTCGAAGGGGCTGATCCGCACGAGCCGGTGGGTGCCCATCTCGACCGACAGGGTGCCGTACGTGTAGGGCGCCTTGATCGCGAAGGTCGCGGACTTGATGCCGGCCTCCTCCGCGTACGAGGTGTCGTACACCTCGACCGGGTAGCCGTGCTTGTCGGCCCACCGGATGTACATGCGCATGAGCATCTCGGCCCAGTCCGCGGCGTCGACGCCGCCGGCGCCGGCGCGGATGTTGACCAGCGCGTCGCGCTGGTCGTACTCGCCGGACAGGAGCGTGCGCACCTCCATCGCCTCGATGTCGGTGCGCAGGCCGGCCCGCTCGGCGTCGGCGTCGGCCATGGCGGCGGCGCGGTCCTCACCCTCCTCGCCCTCGGCGAGTTCGTAGAGCACCGGTAGGTCGTCGAGCCGGGAGCGCAGCTCCTCGACGCGGCGGAGTTCGCCCTGGGCGTGCGAGAGCTGGCTGGTGACCTGCTGCGCGTGCTCCTGGTCGTTCCACAGCTCCGGGTCGGCGGCCTGGTGCTCGAGTTCGTCGATACGCCGACGCAGCTCGTCCACGTCGAGAACCGCCTCGACGGTCTCGAGGGTGGTCGCCAGTTCGGCCAGGTCTGCGGAAACATCGGGATGCACGATTCCCAAGGTTACCGGGTGTGCGGCGGTACCTCGCCACCGCTCGGGGCCCGGTGGGCTCTCGGCTAGCGTCTGAGGCATGAGCACCGACCTCTCGGCCGATCTGGACCTCGCCCTGCGCCTCGCCGACGAGGCGGACGCCATCACGCGCACCCGGTTCGGCGCCCTCGACCTGACCGTCACCGACAAGCCGGACCTGACACCGGTGTCGGATGCCGATCTCGGCGTCGAACGCGCCGTGCGCGGCACCCTCGGCGCCGAGCGCCCGGGCGACGCGATCCTCGGCGAGGAGTTCGGCGGCGACGCGGTGTTCACCGGCCGGCAGTGGGTGGTCGATCCGATCGACGGGACGAAGAACTTCGTGCGCGGCGTGCCGGTGTGGGCCAGCCTCATCGCCCTGCTCGACGACGGCGTGCCCGTGGTGGGGGTGGTGAGCGCCCCCGCGCTGAACCGTCGCTGGTGGGCCGCGGCGGGCGCGGGCGCGTGGACGGCGCACGACGGCGCAGAGCCGCGCCGCATCGCCGTCTCGCAGGTCACCGACCTGTCCGCGGCGTCGCTGAGCTTCTCGAGCCTGTCCGGCTGGCGCGATCGCGGTCGGCGCGACGAGTTCGTCGCGCTCACCGACGAGGTGTGGCGGGTGCGGGCCTACGGCGACTTCTATTCGTACTGCCTGCTCGCGGAGGGTGCGGTCGACATCGCACTCGAGCCCGAGGTGTCCCTGTGGGACCTGGCCGCGCTCGACGTGCTGATCCGGGAGGCGGGAGGCCGGTTCACGAATCTGGACGGTGCGGCCGGCCCGCACGGCGGCAGCGCGGTAGCCACCAACGGGGCGCTGCACGAGGGCGTGCTCACGCGCCTGCGGTGATCCGCGCGACTCCCGCCCACCCCGAACTTACTCGATAGTAGACACCTACCTTACTCCGGAGTAAGGTAGGTGGTGTCCGTCCCCACATCGAGAAACTTCTGGTGATCATGAGCAAGCAAGAGAGTGTGGCCCGGAACACCCCTCGCGACACGTCCGCGGTGGGCCTGAATCCCCTCCGACGGGACGTCATGGGCGCCGCGATGCGGGTGCTCACGCGGATCACCGGTTCGGAGCTCGCGGACCGGTACAACCTCCGACAGGCCATCGACCGGGTGACCTACCAGTCCACCAAGACCGGCTTCAAGACGCTCGGCGCCGCCACCCGCACCTTCAAGAAGGTCACCGGCGGCAACGCACCTCAGCGCCTCGACCCCGCCGTCCGCACCGACCTGTTCGACCTGACCCCCACCGACGATCAGCAGATGATCGCCGAGACCGTCCGCGAGTTCGCCGCCGAGATCCTGCGGCCCGCCGCGCACGACGCCGACGAGGCGGCCGCCGCCCCCACCGACCTCCTCGCCCGGGCCGCCGAACTCGGCATCACCCTCGTCAATGTGCCCGAGGCGTTCGAAGGAGCCGCCACCGAGCGGGGCGCCGTCACCAACGCGCTCGTCGCCGAGGCGCTCGCCCACGGCGACATGGGGCTGGCCCTGCCGATCCTCGCGCCGAGCGGCGTCGCGGTCGCCCTCACCCAGTGGGGCACCGAGGAGCAGCAGCGGACCTACCTGCCGGCGTTCGCCGGGGACGACGTCCCGCAGGCCTGTGTCGTGATCACCGAGCCGCGCGCCCTGTTCGACCCGTTCGCGCTGCAGACCAAGGCGGTTCGCTCCCCCAGCGGTTACCGGCTCAACGGCGTCAAGTCCCTCGTGCCGGCCGCCGGCAGCTCCGAACTGTTCGTCGTCGCCGCCGAGCTCGACGGCAAGCCGTCGCTGTTCCTGGTCGAGTCCGACAGCAAGGGCGTCGCGATCGAGGCCGACCCGTCGATGGGCCTGCGTGCCGCCGGGCTCGGCCGGCTGCATCTGACCGACGTCGCCGTCCCGCAGGCCGCCCTGCTCGGCGACGCGGACGCCGACGCACGCGCCGAGCAGTACGCGGACGCGGTCCGCCTCGCCCGCCTGGGCTGGGCCTCCCTCGCCATGGGTACCGGGCAGGCCGTGCTCGACTACGTCGTCCCCTACGTCAACGAACGGGAGGCGTTCGGCGAACCGATCAGCCACCGGCAGGCCGTCGCCTTCATGGTCGCCGACATGAAGATCGAGCTCGACGGCATCCGGCTGGTCACGCTGCGCGGCGCGGCCCGCGCCGAGCAGGGCCTGTCCTTCGCCCGGGAGGCGGCGCTGGCCCGCAAGCTCGCCACCGACAAGGGCATGCGGATCGGCCTCGACGGCGTCCAGCTGCTCGGTGGCCACGGCTTCACCAAGGAACACCCCGTCGAACGCTGGTACCGCGACCTGCGCGCCGTGGGCGTCGCCGAGGGCGTCGTCCTCGTCTGAGCCGCCCGATCCGGCAGCGTCACCTCACACCTAGGAATCTGTGATGATCAATCTCGAACTTCCCAAGAGGCTCAAGGCGTCGGCGAACCAGGCGCACCAGGTCGCCGCGCAGATCTTCCGTCCCGTCTCGCGCAAGTACGACCTCGCCGAGCACGTGTACCCGGTCGAGCTCGACACGATGGCCGCGATGGTCGAGGGGTTGAACGACTCCGGCCAGGGCGCCTCGGGCGCGGCGCTCGGCCGCGGCGACGAGCCGAAGAAGCAGGCCGGCAACGTCAACGGCGGCAACATGGCGTCGCTGCTCAATGTGATCGAAACCTGCTGGGGCGACGTGGGGCTCACCCTGTCGATCCCCTACCAGGGGCTCGGCAACTCGGCGATCGCCGCCGTCGCCACCGACGAGCAGCTCGAACGCTTCGGCAAGGTGTGGGCGTCGATGGCGATCACCGAGCCGAGCTTCGGCTCCGATTCCGCCGCCGTGACCACCACCGCCGTCCTCGACGGCGACGAGTGGGTCCTCAACGGCGAGAAGATCTTCGTCACCGCCGGCGAGCGCTCGACCCACGTGGTGGTGTGGGCGAGCGTCGACAGGTCGAAGGGGCGCGCGGCGATCAAGTCGTTCGTCGTCCCGCGGGACGCCCCCGGCCTGAGCGTGGCGCGCCTCGAGCACAAGCTCGGCATCAAGGCCTCCGACACCGCCGTCCTGGTGCTCGACAACTGCCGGATCCCGAAGGACAACCTGCTCGGCAGCCCCGAGGTGAACGTCGAGAAGGGGTTCGCGGGGGTCATGCAGACCTTCGACAACACCCGCCCGATCGTCGCCGGCATGGCCGTCGGCGTCGCCCGCGCGGCGCTCGAGGAACTGCGCAGCATCCTCGTCGACGCCGGCGTCGAGGTGTCCTACGACATCCCGGCCTGCAACCAGCACGCCGCGGCCGCCGAGTTCCTCGCGCTCGAGGCCGACTGGGAGGCGGCCTACCTGCAGGCGCTGCGGGCCGCGTGGATGGCCGACAACAAGCATCCCAACTCGCTCGAGGCCTCGATCTCCAAGGCCAAGGCCGGCCGCACCGGCACCGCGGTCACCCTCAAGGCCGTCGAACTGGCCGGCACCTACGGCTACTCCGAGCGTCCGCTGCTCGAGAAGTGGGCGCGCGACTCGAAGATCCTCGACATCTTCGAGGGCACCCAGCAGATCCAGCAGCTCATCATCGCGCGGCGGCTGCTGGGCCTGTCGAGCGCCGAGCTGAAGTAGCAGGTCACAGACCACTTCTCCGAGGGGTCGGGCCCCCGCCGTACGCACCGACGGTGGGGGCCCTCTCGCGCTCCTGGGCCGGTCCGCTACACGCGAGAGCCGGCGGAATCGTCCTCACGTGCGCGGCGGAGATCTTCGCGGAGGGGCGACCACCTCGGCCGTCAGCGCGGCCACCTGCGCCCGTGTCGCCGCCTGGCTCGCCTCGTCCTGCTCGCCCACACGCTCGACCGGCCAGGACGCCGACGTGGCCGTCACGACACCGAGCAGGGCGATGCCCGCGATCATCAGGGCGGCCGCGATCAGCCGGCCGGTGGCCGTGACGGGGCGAAATAGCCGTAGCCGACCGCGGTGACACCCAGGTGAGCACCATCACCGCCTCGCCCACCCGCGCCGTGCCGTCCGCCAGCTGGGCGAGCACCAGCCATGCGTACGCGGCCAGGAACATCCCCGCCGCGGTGGCCATCGGCCATTCGGACAGGCGGCGCCACCGTTCCTCGGTCACTCGAACGCCCCGGAGGCGAGGTATCGGATCACGAACGGATCCTGCCGTCACCGCCGCGCGGGCCGGAATCGCCTCCCGTCCGGGTGCCCGCCGGCAATTCGGACGAATGTCCATGACTGTGAGGCGCGTCACCACTAGGGTTGCGGTGACGCGAATCCGGCACGAGCTCGAAGGGGACAGCATGCCCGGGCAGGACATCATCGACAGGATCACCGGTGCCGCCGGGGGGGTGACCGACACGCTGGGCGCCGTACGGGTGCTCGCCCGCTCCGGGCTGCTGCACTTCCCCCGGGTGGACCACGGGATCGGCACCCTCGTCGCGGTGAGCCGCTACGGTCCGTTCGCCGGACCGGTGCACGCCCACGCCGCGCGTGGCTTCGACGCCGTCGCCCTCGTCGACGAGCGCGGCCGGCTGAGCTACCAGGAACTCGAGGCGCAGTCGAACGCGCTCGTGCGGGCGCTGCAGGCCGACGGCGTCGCGGCGGGGGACGTGATGGGCCTGATGGCCCGCAACCATCGCGGACTCGTTCTCACCATGCTCGCCGCCGCCAAGCTCGGCGCCAAGCTGGTCATGATGAACACCGGGTTCGCTCCGCGGCAGCTCGCGGACGTCGCCGCGCGCGAAGGTGTGGGCACCTTCGTCTACGACGCCGAGTTCGCGGCGGTGGCGGCCGCCCTGCCGCCGGAGGTGCGGACCTACAGCTCGTGGCCCGAGGGCGACGAGCCGGGCCCACCGGGCATCGAGTCCGTGCTCGCGCAGTTCGACGGGTCCGCCGTTCCGCCGCCGAGCACGCTGGGCGGTTTCGTTCTGCTCACCAGCGGCACCACCGGCACACCCAAGGGCGCCCCGCGCGAGCGCACGTCGCCGCTCGCCTCGGCGCAGTTCCTGGACCGGGTACCGCTGCGGCCGGGACAGACGATGCTGATGGCGGCGCCGGCGTTCCACGGGACCGGAATCTCGCAGTTCGGGCTCGCCTTGGCGTTGGGGCAGACGGTGGTGATGGAGCGACGGTTCGACCCGCTCGAGACGGTTCGCCTGATCGAGCGGCACCGGGCCAACGTGCTGGTCGTCGTGCCGACCATGCTGCAGCGGATCCTGGACCTCGGCGGCGAGACGATCGGGCGGTACGACACATCGAGCCTGCAGATCATCTTCTCCGCCGGGTCCGCGCTGTCGCCGGACGTGTGCCGGCGCACCCGTGAATACTTCGGCGACGTGCTGCACAACCTGTACGGCTCCACCGAATGCGCGGTGGCCACGGTCGCCACTCCCGAGGACATCCGCCGGGCGCCGGGCACGGCCGGACGGCCGCCGGTGACGTGCCGGGTCGAACTGTACGACGAGGCCGGCAACCGGATCACGACGCCCGGCGAGGTGGGCCGGATCTTCGTCGCGAGCGGTCTGAGCTTCGACGGCTACACCGACGGCCGGGACAAGGAGCGCATCAACGGTCTGCTCTCGACCGGTGACGTGGGGCACTTCGACGAGGATGGGCTGCTGTTCGTCGACGGCCGAGACGACGACATGATCGTCTCCGGCGGCGAGAACGTGTACCCGCTCGAGGTGGAGAACCTCCTCGTCGAGCGGGACGACGTGTTCGACGCCGCGGTGGTCGGCGTGGAGGATCCGGACTTCGGTCACCGGTTGCGCGCCTTCGTGGTGCCGGCGGAGGGCTCCGAGCGCGACGCCGAGGAGATCAAGGAGTACGTCAAGGCGAACCTGGCCCGCTACAAGGTCCCGCGCGACGTCGTCTTCCTCGACGAACTGCCGCGCAATGCGACGGGAAAGCTGCTGCGACGCGTGCTCGTCGACATGAAGCCCTGAGCACATGGGAAAGGCCCGGCACCGGATGATCCGGTGCCGGGCCCTTCCACTTGGTAGCGGGGACAGGATTTGAACCTGCGACCTCTGGGTTATGAGCCCAGCGAGCTACCGAGCTGCTCCACCCCGCGTTGCATCGCCAACTATACACGAGGTCGGGGGTGCTCGCGTTCAGGGGCGTCCGGGCGCCCCAGGCTCTCCGCGTAGTAGCCGCGAATGTGCTCGACGATACGGGCGCGGGCCAGCTCGGGATCGCCCGCCCGAACGGCTTCGAGCAGCCCGCGGTGCTCGCAGCGCAGCCGGGTGCACGTCGTGGGCCAGGTGGTCAGAGGGGCGCCGGCGAGCACGTAGCTTTCGATCGAGTCGCGCAGGCCCGTCATCATGGCCGCGATCACCTGGTTTCCGGCCGCGTCCGCCATCGCGATGTGGAACCGGGCGTCGAGCACCAGGAATTCGTGTGCGGCGAGCGTCGCGTCGTCCATCGCGTCGAGCAGCTGCTCGGCGTGCGACAGGTCCGGGGTGGGGTCGCTCGCGGCCAGCGCGCGCATCACCTCGGTCTCGAGGACGAGACGGGTCTGCACCACGTCCGACACCGGGAAATTCTGCGCTGCCACCTGCAGGCGCATGAGCATGGACATGCCGCCGGTGGGCCGCGAGACGATCATCGCGCCCGCGGTGGGCCCGGAGCCGGTCTGCGCGGTGAGCAACCCGAGCGCTTCCATCACGCGCAGTGCCTCCCGCACCGACGAACGGCCCACCCCGAGCTCGGCGGCCAGGACGCGTTCCCCGGGCAACCGCTGGCCGGGGGCGAGGTGTCCCGAGACCAGTTGCTGCTCGAGGTGGTTCAACACGGTCTCCCATGCGCGGGGCTCGGACTGCGACATGGTGCGAGCCTATGCCGTTTGCCGGTCGCACCGAACGCGCGGATCCTGGGAGACAGTGATCCTCGTGAGGAGCAGTCATGACCGAACCGATTCCTCCCGAGCTCGAACCGTTCGTCGCCGAGAAGGTGGTGCTGCTGCAGACCCGGAAACGGGACGGCAGCTGGGTCGACACCCCCGTCAACATCGCGGTGCGGGGCGATCGCGCCTATTTCCGTACGCCCGGGCGGGCATCGAAGAACAAGCGGTTGAAGAACTTTCCCGAGGTACGCATCAGCCCGTGCACGTGGCGGGGGCGGGTCACCGGATCCGCGGTCGAGGCCACCGCCCGGCTGCTGTCGGGCGCCGAGTCGGTGGCCGCGGCACGCGCGATCGACCGCAAGTATCCGGTGCTGCAGCGCTACCTGGTGCGTGCCGCCCACAAGGTCATGCGCACGCCCACACTGCACTACGAGCTGACCGGGCTGCACCCGCCCCGGTAGTGCCGGCTCACGGCAGCATCCACGACAGCACCGGAGTCGACTGGAGATACACCAGCACACACAACAGCGCGAGCATCCCGACGCTGTAGCCGACGACCTTGCGCAGCAGCAGCGGCTCGCTGCCCGGCCGGGCGACTGCGGTCGCCGCGATGGTGAGGTTCTGCGGGCTGATCAGCTTGCCGACGACACCGCCGGAGGTGTTCGCCGCGACCAGCAGTGTCGGATCGATACCCGCGGCCTGGCCCGCTGTCTGCTGCAGCCGCGCGAACAGCGCGTTCGCCGAGGTGTCCGAGCCGGTGACGGCGGTACCCAGCCAGCCGAGGATCGGCGACAGCAACGCGAAGATCGCGCCGGTGCCGGCGAGCCACGTACCGATCGCGACGGTCTGCCCGGAGTGGTTCATCACGTACGCCAGTCCGAGCACCGTCGCCACTGTGGCGATGGAAAGCCGCATCTTCCACAGTGTTTCGCCGAAGGTGCGGAAGGTGAGCCGGACGGTCATCGGGAACCGCCCGTCGCCGCTGCGCACCGTGTACACGACGCCGACGATGATCCCCGAGAGCAGCAGGAGTGTGCCGGGATTCGACAGCCACGGCAGCGTGTAGATCGCCCCGGTCGACGGATCCCCGCTCGCGGTAAGCAGATTCCCGTACAGCCCGGGCCACTCGATCTTGATATCGGTGCCCGACAGCCACTTCGGCACGTCGAGGCCGAGGGTCCACAGCTTGGCGATGCCGAACACCACGATGACGAGCAGGTACGGGAACAGGGCCATTGCCGTGCGCACGGCGCCGATCGGTTCGGCCGTGACGTGCGAATGCTGGTCCTCGGGCGTGGTGGGCCGCCAGAACCGCAGCATGAGGACGGCGGCGGCGAGCCCGACGAGGGACGCGACGACGTCGGTGAGTTCGTACGAGAAGTTGCTCGAGCACCAGTACTGGGCGACCGCGAAGGCGAAACCGGTGACCAGCGCGATCGGCCACACCTGCCGGACGCCGCGCCGGCCGTCGACCAGCAGCAGCAACAGCAACGGCACGAACCACGCCAGGACCGGCGTCTGCCGGCCGACGACGGCCGCGATCTCGGTCGACGGGATACCGGTGAGGTTGCCGGCGGTGGTGATCGGAATTGCCATGGCGCCGAATGCAACCGGTGCGGTGTTCGCGACGAGCACGGTGACGGCGGCGCGGATCGGGGGCATTCCGATCGCGATGAGCATCGCGCCGGTGATGGCGACCGGTGCGCCGAATCCGGCGAGGGCCTCGAGCATGCCGCCGAAGCAGAATGCGATGAGCATCGCCTGGATGCGCATGTCGCCGTGACCGACCGAGTTGAACACGTGCCGCAAGTCCTCGAAACGTCCACTGACAACGGTGAGTTCGTAGAACCAGATTGCGGTCACCACGATCCACATGACCGGGAACAGGCCGAACGTGATGCCCTGCAGCGCGGACAGTCCGGCCAGCGGCGCCGGCATGCCGACGCCGACGACGGCGACGACGAGTGCGACGGCGAGCGCGCCGAGCCCGGAGTACCAGGCCTTGAGCTTGAGGCCGGCGAGCAGCACGAAGAACGTCAGCAGGGGGACCAGGCCCAGCAGGGCCGTCGCGGTGAGGTTGCCGGCGACGGCGGTGGTCGACGGCGTGTACGTCACCGCCAGCAGTTCGGTTTCCACATGAAACTCCCGGTTTGCGCCGCGGACCGCGGCGGGTTCTGTGGTCAGACCACAGGACCGTACACCATGACCCCGGTCACAATCGAGTGCCGGAGGGATCCGGGGGAATTTCGGCCGAGGGGGTGACGCACCGCACCGACCATGCGTTACTGTGGTCTGACCACACAGACCCGATGCGGAGATCCACATGCGAATCGCCCTGTTCGCGACGTGCCTCGGGGACACGATGTTCCCCGGTGCCGTCTCGGCCACCGCCCTGCTCCTCACCCGGCTCGGCCACGACGTCGTCTTCCCCGAAGGCCAGACCTGCTGCGGCCAGATGCACGTCAACACCGGCTACCAACCCGACGCGCTGCCCCTCGTCGAGAACTACGCCGACACCTTCGGCGACACCCACATCGACGCGATCGTCGCGCCGTCCGGGTCCTGCGTCGGTTCCGTGCGGCACCAGCACGAGATCGTCGCCGCCCGCTACGGCTCGCCGGCGCTGTGCGGCCGCGTCGACACGGTGAAGGCGAAGACGTACGAGCTGTCCGAGTTCCTCGTCGACGTCCTCGGCGTCACCGACGTCGGCGCCTACTTCCCGCACCGGGTCACCTACCACCCCACCTGCCATTCGCTGCGCATGCTGCGCGTCGGCGACAGACCGCTGCAACTGCTGCGGGCGGTCCGCGAGATCGACCTCGTCGAACTGCCCGAGGCCGACTCCTGCTGCGGATTCGGCGGCACGTTCGCGATCAAGAACGCCGAGACCTCCACCGCGATGCTCGCGGACAAGCTGTGCAACATAGCCGCGACCGGCGCCGAATACTGCAGCGCCGGCGACTCGTCGTGCCTGATGCACATCGGCGGTGGGCTC
This sequence comes from Rhodococcus sp. ENV425, assembly GCF_002887785.1. Taxonomy (NCBI): domain Bacteria; kingdom Bacillati; phylum Actinomycetota; class Actinomycetes; order Mycobacteriales; family Nocardiaceae; genus Rhodococcus; species Rhodococcus sp. ENV425. Next base: position 37,638 of record NZ_PCZU01000220.1, on the reverse strand, counting down.
TCGCGCCTGCGCACCGGGGCCCGCACCATCCACCTCGCGGAGATCCTCGCCTCCGTCGAACCGGCCGTCGCGCCGAAGGGAGTGCCCGCATGACCGTCCTCGGCATGCCCGCCGTCCCCCCGCGCGGCTCCGGCAATCTGCGCGGCACCGAGAAATTCCCCGCCGCAGCGCATCACGAACTCGCGAACACCCAGCTGCGCCGCAACATCGGCAAGGCCACCCACACCATCCGGGCCAAGCGGCTGAACGTGACCGACGAACTGCCCGACTGGCAGCAGCTCCGCGACGCCGGCGCCGCCGTCAAGCGCGACGTGCTCGGCCGGCTGCCGGAACTGCTCATCGAGCTCGAGGCGGCGGTCGTCGCCCGCGGTGGCGTCGTGCACTGGGCGGCCGACGCCACCGAGGCCAACGCCATCGTCACCGACCTGGTCCGCAAGACCGGCTCGGACGAGGTCATCAAGGTCAAGTCGATGGCCACGCAGGAAATCGGGCTCAACGAGCATCTCGAGGACCAGGGGATCACGGCCTACGAGACCGATCTCGCCGAACTCATCGTCCAGCTGGGTCACGACAAGCCGTCGCACATCCTCGTCCCCGCCATCCACCGCAACCGCGCCGAGATCCGCGAGATCTTCCTGCGCGAGATGCCCGATGTCGACCCCGATCTCGACGACAACCCGGCACATCTCGCGGCCGCGGCCCGCAAGTTCCTGCGCCGGAAGTTCATGACCGTGCCGGTCGCGGTGTCGGGCGCGAACTTCGGGATCGCCGAGACCGGCACGCTCGCCGTCGTCGAATCCGAGGGCAACGGTCGCATGTGCCTGACCCTGCCGCAGACCCTCATCACGGTGATGGGCATCGAGAAGCTGCTGCCCACCTTCCGGGACCTCGAGGTGTTCCTGCAACTGCTGCCGCGGTCGTCGACGGGGGAGCGGATGAACCCGTACACGTCGATGTGGACCGGCGTCACCCCCGGCGACGGACCGCAGGAGTTCCACCTCGTGCTGCTCGACAACGGCCGCACCGCCGCGCTCGCCGACGGGGTGGGACGCGAAGCGCTGCACTGCATCCGGTGCTCGGCCTGCCTGAACGTGTGCCCGGTGTACGAGCGCACCGGCGGGCACGCCTACGGCTCGACGTATCCCGGGCCGATCGGCGCCGTGCTCAGCCCGCAACTCGCCGGCATGGACACACCGGGTGACCCCAACGCGCCCCTGCCGTTCGCGTCGAGCCTGTGCGGAGCATGTTTCGACGCGTGCCCGGTCAAGATCGACATCCCGTCGCTGCTGGTCGAACTGCGGCACCAGAAGGTCGAGCACGCGCCGTTCGGGGTCGAGGCCGCGGCGATGAAGGCGGCCTCGCTGGCGATGTCGTCGTCGCGCCGGTGGACGGCCGCGCAGAAGGCCGCCGGACTCGGCCGGCTCCTCGCCGGGAGGAAGGGGAAGATCACGACGCTGCCCGGGCCGCTGGGAGGCTGGACCGAGGCGCGTGACATTCCGGCACCACCGAAACAGACGTTCCGGCAATGGTGGAACTCGGACGAGGGGCGGGCCGCGCTGGCGCAGGCTCGCGAGAAGGGACGACAGCAGTGAGCACCCGGGATGTCATCCTCGGCCGGATCCGTGACGCCCTGACCCTGGCTCCGCCGGAGCCCGTGCAGGTTCCGCGCGACTATCGCACCGGACGAACCCTGCCCGACGCGCAGCGCCGGGAACTGCTCGTGGACCGGCTCGTCGACTACAAGGCACACGTCCACGAGTGCACGCCCGGCGACCTGCCCGACGTGCTCGCACGGGTCCTCGCGGAGCGGGGTGTGCGGCGCGTGGGAATTCCCGCCGGACTGGATCCCTCGTGGCTGGCGCGGTTCGACGGTGACGTGGTGGTGGACTCGGCCGAGATCCCCGCGCCGGACCTCGGCGCACTCGACGGCGTCGTCACCGCCTCCGCCGTCACGTGCGCCGAGACCGGCACGATCTTCCTCGACGGAAGCCCGGGCCAGGGGCGGCGTGCGCTGACCCTGGTGCCGGACCTGCACGTGTGCGTGGTGCCGCTCGCCGACGTCGAGGTCGGGGTCCCGGAGGCACTGGCCCGGCTGGTGCCGGAGCGGCCCACCACCATGATCAGCGGCCCGTCCGCAACCTCCGATATCGAACTCGAACGAGTCGAGGGTGTGCACGGTCCGCGGACCCTGGACGTGGTGATCGTTGGGTGAGCCTGCTGAGCGAGCACACCCGGCCGGCCCTCGGCTGGCAGTTCCGCGGTAGCTGCCGATCCGCCGGTGAATTCTACTTCTTCGCCCCGGACGACGAACCATCGCACGTCCGGCGCCGGCGCGAGGCCGCCGCGAAGCGGATCTGCGCGAGCTGCCCGGTGCTGACGGAGTGCCGAACCCACGCGATGCTCAGCAGGGAGCGGCACGGTGTGTGGGGCGGTCTGTCGGAGCGGGAACGCCGCATCCGGCGCTGACCGCGGACGCGCTCCCCGGTTCCGTGACCGGGGAGCGCGTACCACCTCTGTGTCACACCGCGGCCACCAGCGGGGCCACGACCCGCCGTCCGGTGGCGGTGCGGATCGCATCGGTCAGCACGGCCGGGTCCGCGGTGTCGACGACCGCGGCGATGTGCGCGTCGGGCCGGACAACCCACACCTCGTGCGCTGCCGCGGAAAGACTTTCGGCGAGCGCGCCGGTCGCGTCGATGTCGTCGATGGCGTGGATCCGAACCGGCGCGCTCGTGGCGTCCAGCGCGAGCGTGCGCAGCGTGGTCGCGTCGACGTCGCGGCCGTGCAGGAGCAGGATTCCCGCCCGGGCCAGCGCACGCAGGCGCGTGGCCCGACCGCACACCGCGACCGGCATGTCCGGCAGCAGAACGCCCGGAACGGGCTGTGGAGCAACACCCCTGGCGGGCCGACCAGCGAAGGGGCGGGCCGGGTCCGCGGTGGTCAGTGGCGAGTCGGCATACCAGAACGGTTCCGCGAGGCGGCCCGAGTCGACCTGGGCGCGGGCGTCGGCGTCGTCGGCCGCCGCCTCGAGGATGCGCAGGCGGTGTGCGCGCTGCTCGTCGGTCTGCGGCACCAGGAAATCCATTGTCGCGGAGGTGACCTCGATGTTCTCGCGCGCCGCGGCCCGCCGCTCCAGGTCGTAGGTGTCCAGGAGCGACTCGTCGGCCCAGCCGCGCAGCACGAACGCGAGCTTCCACGCGGCGTTCTCGGCGTCGCCGACCCCGGAGTTCAGTCCGCGCGCACCGAACGGCGACACGAGATGAGCGCAGTCGCCGGCGACGAGGACGCGGCCCACGCGCATCCGGTCGACGAGACGAGCATGGAAGCGGTACACGGACTTCCACACGATCTCGTAGGGCAGCTCGGCGCCGATGATCCGGCGGATCCGGCGGTCGAGGGCGCCGCTCTCCGTTTCGGCCTCGAGGTCGTAGTCGCCGGGGACCTGCCAGTCGATGCGGAACGTCGAATCCGGGCACGGGTGGATGAGCACCTGGCGTCCGGGATTCCACTCGGGATCGAAGTAGAACCTGCGCTCGTGTGACCAGCCGGGGATGTCGGCCTTGATGTCGCAGATGAGGAACTTGTCGTCGAACGTGCGACCCGCGAAGTCCAGCCCGAGGTGCGTGCGGAACCCGTCGGCCCGCGCCCCCATCGTCGCGACCGCGTAGGCGACGGGCACGACGGCGGGACCGTCCGGGGTCGTGCACAGCACGCGTACGCCGGCGTCGTCCTGGTCGATACCGTCGACATGGTGACCCCACCGGACCTCGATGAGCGGTTCCTCGGCGATGCGCTCGTCGAGCAGCTGCTCCGTGCGGGCCTGGGAGATGTTGACGAACGGCGGGAACGCGGAGCGGCCGTTGTCGACGAACGGTTGGGTGAACAGCTTCTCGTCGCGGTAGAAGGTGCTCGCGGTGTCCCACGTGACGCCCTCCGCGGCGACCTGCTCGCCGACACCGACGGCGGCCCACACTTCGAGCACGTCGCGTTGCTGGCAGATCGCCTTCGAGCCGACCGGGTCGCGTTCGGGGCGAGCGTCCAGGACGATCACGCGAATGCCCCACCGGGCGAGCAGCAGGGCGGTGGTCTGCCCGACGGGTCCGTTCCCGAGCACCGCGACGGTGCCGTTGTGAATGTTCCGCACTGTCATCACATTTCCTTCTCGTACCGTGGTGGGGTCAGCTCTGGAGCTGGGCCCAGACCTCGTAGTCGCGCTCGGCGGTCCAGATCACGGGCCGTTCGATGCCGGACAGTTCGTCCCACACCCGGGAGACGTCGAACGGCAGGCAGTGCTCGAAGATCGGCCAGTGCCCATAGCGGTCGAACAGTGCCGCGTGCGTCGCCTCGAACGCCTCCTTCAATGTGCCGCCACGCCGCTGCACGGTCCCTACCTCGGTGAGCATCACGTTCAGGAAGTGCCGGGTCTGCTCGATGGCGGCGTCGACCTCCTCGCGGCCGCGGCTGACCGCGCCGCGCCCGCCGACGAGCGCCTCGGCGCCGAGCGCCTTGATCCGGTCGAGTGTGCCGGTGGACCAGTCGCGGTGGAACGCATCGCCCGTGTACAGCGCGGCCTGCGCCTCGACGAGATCGCCGGCGAACAGGATCTTCTGCTGCGGCAGCCACGCGACGATGTCGCCCTCGGTGTGGCCGCGGCCGAGGTGCTGGAGTACCAGGTTGCCGCGGTCGCCACCGAGGTCGATGGTGAGCCGGTCGCTGAACGTCAGTGTCGGCCAGGTCAGGCCGGGCACGGAGTCGGCACCCTTGGCCAGGCGCGGCATGCGGCCGAACTCGGACTCCCAGTCCTCCCGGCCGCGCTCGGCGATGAGGTTGTAGGTGTTCTCGTGCGCGACGATGGTGTCGGCGTCGAAGGCGGACGCTCCCAGCACCCGCACCGCGTGGTAGTGCGAGAGCACGAGGTAGCGCACGGGCTTGTCGGTGTGCTCACGCAGCTTGGCCAGCCAGTCGCGCGCCGCGATCGGGGTGGCGAGCGCCTCGAAGCACACGAGGAAGTCCTCGCCCTCGACAGCCCCGAGGTTGGGATCGCCCTCGGCGGTCAGCGCGTACACCCCGTCGGCGAGAATCTCGAGGGTCTGCTCCTTCTCGCCCAGATCGGCGGAGGAAGCGAAGGACAGTGCGGTCATATGGAACCACCCCAGTTAGTAAAAGGTTTGAACGAATCTGTGACCAATGTAAGTGGCGTCACACCGGATGCGCAAGCCTTTGACCACTTCGGCACGGTGCATGCGGCGCCACCTCTACGCTGGCGGGGTGAGCGAGCCTGCGGACGACGTGGACAACCTGGACTTTCTGAGCTTTGTCGACTTCGCCGTGCGCAAGACGACGCGCGTCATGCCCGAGGTCGATCCCCAGTCGATGCGGCTCGTGCTCGAACTGACCCGGGTCGCGAGTGCACTCGTCTACGACCTCGAGTCCACCGTGCACCGCCCGCAGGGCTGGAGCTGGCCCGGCTTCCGGGTGCTGTTCATGCTGTGGTTGTCCGGGCCGAGCGATGCCAAGCGGGTCGCCCAGCTCTCCGGTATGAGCCGCGCCGCCGTGTCCGCGCTGGTCAACACGCTGGAACGGGACGGCCTCGTGACCCGGCGGCGCTCTGAGCGCGACCGGCGCTCGGTCGAGCTGAGTCTGACCCAGGCCGGTGTCGACGCGATCACCAGCACCTACGCGGCGCACAACAAGCGCGAACGGACCTGGACGAGCGTGCTGACCAAGCCCGAGCAGACCATCCTGATCGGCCTGCTGGAGAAGCTCGCCACCGCGGCCGACGACCTCGATATCCACACCCGCGACTGAGTCGCGGCGCCGGAGTACTTGCGCTTTGTGATGGCCCTCACTTACGGTAGGGCGTCCAATCAATCAAAGCATTGATTGATTGATCCCTTCACACCCCATTGAGGTGATCATGTCGCTCGACATCTCCACGGCCGCCGGCGGCGGCACGACCCGGCCGGACGACGCCGGTCTCGACGCCGTCCTCGCCCTTGCTCGGCAACGCCGACGCCTGTCGCTCGGCTCCGCAGCCGTCCTGCTCGCGGTGTTCATGGGCTACATCGTCCTGACAACCTCCACCACGGTCTTGTCCGGCCGCCTCGGCGGACTCGGCATCGCGTACTGGGTCGGGTTCGCCGTCTTCGCCGCGATCCTCGTCGTCGCGCAGATCTACACCCGCTGGGCGCGCCGCATGGACGCAGTCGTCGATGCGCACCTTGCCGCGCTGGAAGGGCGGTGACCGGCATGGGACTCAGCGTCGCGATCGTCGTCGCCATCATCGGTGTCACCCTCGGCATCACCTACCTGGCCGCCAAGCGCAACACCTCCACGGACTCGCACTACGTCGCCGAGGGGCAGGTCGGGCCCGTCGGCAACGGACTGGCCATCTCCGGCGACTACGTCTCGGCCGCTTCGTTTCTCGGTATCACCGGCATGATCGGGATCGCCGGGTTCAGTGGCTTCTACTACGCCACCGCGGTGCCTCTGGCGTACCTGCTGGTGCTGCTCATCATCGCCGAACCGCTGCGCAACCTCGGCCGCTTCACGCTCGCCGACGCCGTCGCCGCCCGGTTCGACGGCCGCGGACTGCGCGCCGCTCTCGCCGTCACCACGATCGTCATCTCCGCGATGTACATGGTGATCCAGTTCGTCGGCGCGGGACTGCTCGTGCAGGCCCTGCTGGGCATCAAGTTCTGGGTCGCCGTCATCGTCCTCGGGCTGCTCATGGTCGTCTACACCATGTTCGGTGGCATGCTCGCCACCACCTGGGTGCAGGTGCTCAAGACCGGGCTGCTGCTGACCGGCACCGCTCTCATCCTGTTCCTGGTGCTCGCGAAGTACGGGCCGAGCCCGCTGCACGTCGTCGAGCCGCTGCCGGACTCGGTCACGTCGTCGCACCCGCAGAACACCACCAAGACCTTCGACATCATCTCCCAGCAGCTCGCCCTTGCCCTCGGCGTGATGGGTCTGCCGCACGTGATGGTCCGGTTCCTCACCGTCAAGGACGCCCGCGCCGCCCGCAAATCCGGTGTGGTCGCACTGTGGATCTTCAGCGCCTTCTACGTGGTGCTGCCGTTCGTCGGATACGGCGCGATCCGCGCCCTCGGATCCGACGCCATCGCCGCCGCGCATCCACAGGGTAACCTCGCCGTCGTTCAGCTCGCCGGCGCCCTCGGCGGTCCTGCCCTCGAGGCCGTGATCATCGGCATCACCCTCGCCACGATCCTCGCGGTCCTCGCCGGCGTCGCCATCGCCACCTCCGGAGCGTTCGCGCACGACCTCTACACTCACGTCGTCAAGGGCGGAAAGGCCACCGGTGAACAGCAATTGAAGGTGGCCCGGCTGTCACTGCTCGGCATCGCCGTCGTCGCCATGTTCCTCGCGCTCGGGGCCAAGGGCTTCAACCTCGGCTTCCTCGCCAACGTCGCGTTCGCCGTCGCCGCGAGCACCAGCCTGCCTGTGCTGCTGCTGAGCATCTACTGGCGCGGATTCAACCGCGTCGGCGCGACCTGGGCCCTGGTCGGCGGCCTCGCAGTGAGCCTCGGGTTGGTGGCGATCAGTCCCAACATCCTGGGACCCACCGGGCTGATCCACGGGATCGACCCGATCTTCCCGCTCACGATCCCGGCCCTCGTGTCCGTGCCGGCGGGATTCCTGCTGGCCTATGTGGGCTCGCTGGTCGGCCGCTCCCGGCCGGAGGCCGCCGGCACCGACTTCGCCGAGATCGAACGCCTCGCACTCATCGGCCGCTGACACGGCCGGTGTGTCCTTCGGGCTGCCAGGACAGCCCGAAGGACACACCGCCGCGGCCACCACGGGTAGGGGAGCTACTGCCAGGGGATCCGGTAGGACTCCCATTCCTGCCCTTCCGCAGTCGAGGTACGCGGCGGTTCCGGGAACCACCGGAGCCGCGGATTCGTCTTGAGTTCGGCCACCTCCGGCGGAACCGGACGCGCCGTCACCTCGATCTCGGACCACCGGCACTGTCCGGCAGCGACTCTCGACGCATACAGCCGCAACTCGGGGGACGCTTCCGCGGTCGCTGCGAGTTGTTCCATCAACGCATCGTCGACCTCGATGCGTCGGTCCCGGTCGGCGCCGGCGAACCCTCGTGCGCGGATCACGGCAGCTTCGAAGTCGGTCACGGCCTGGTGGATTCGCCGCAGTGGACTGTCGAGGTGCGGCGGTACTTCCCTCATATCGCATCCGCCCACGGGTCCTCACCGACCGAATACGCGCTGGAGGGCTTGTTCACGGGGCCGCTCACGTCTGCGACGCCGGCGAGGTCGATGGCCACCTCCGCCCTGTGCTCGGTGCGCTCGTGCGCCTCGGTCAGCGGCGCCAGCTTCTGCTCGACCCGATCCTTCAGGACGTCCGCCGGCGACGACAGTGCGTCGAGGAATTCCTTCAATGCGTCGGCGAGCTCGCGGATCCGGTCCACTACATCGTCGACGAATTCCATCGTGTTCTGAACGATTTTGGTGATCGTGACGATCTGTGCGGCCGTACCGACGAACGGAGTCTTCTTCAGCAGGAACTTCAACTTCTGCAACGCGTCGTCGAATGCCACTTCTTCTTCGAGCATCTCCTTCAGTGACCGAACCGCCGTGACGATCCCCTCCCGGATCTTCTCCGCAACCAGGTAGCACGTCTCCTTGATGACGCGTCCGACCGGTCCCTCCCATCGGAGGGCATCGACGATGCGGTCGGCGTAGTCCGTGAACGCCCGGGCGGCCTGCCCGCCCCAGTGGGGATCCAGGGTCCGGACGACGGCGGCGAGGTTCCCGCCGCTGGTCTCTACCGCCTCCCCGGCGATGCGATAGGCGTCGCCGAGGCGCTCGAGTTCGTTCCAGTTTCCGCCCAGCGGTTCGACGACCTGCGCGATCGGGCTCCACCCGGTCAGCATGTCGATCGCCTCGTCGACATCGCCGAGCCAACCGGCTGCATCCGCGACGACCTGACGGACGTCCTCGGGGAGGGTTTCGGGGTGACCGAGTTCGATCCGGTCCGGACCGCCATACGGGAAGGTGCCGGGATACGGCCGCGCCGGACCGGGCGCCGGTGTGTCGGGATCGAATGCGTCGACCGACTCCGGGAAGAGCATGTTGGCATTGAGCCGTTCGTAATTCCGTGCCTCGGTGTCGTCGTACATCCACGCGCACCGGTTCAGTTCGATGCTGGTCTTCAGGCAGAGATCGGCAACCTGGAAGTATCGAGCCTGTGCCGACGGGAGAACCGCCTGGAACCCGGCCCGGATCGTCTGCAACAGCACACCGTCGAAATTGCCGTTCGGCTCACCGTGGACGGCGAGATACCGGTTCGCCCGCACAACATCGTGTCCGATCTCCTGCACGGCGACGGCAGCGCCGGCTATCCGGCGTGTGGTGGCGGAGAATTCCTCGTGCGTCCCGGACATCACGATCTCCTCAGCGACGCGACGAGATCATCGATAGAGCTGTCGTCGAGCTGTCCGGCCACACCGCGATCCGCCCGGACGACGAAGACCGCGACCTCCGCTGTTGCAAGTCCGGTGGTGGCCACGACGTCCAACCGCGCTGCCGGCGGGTCACATTCGTCGGTGGGCGGGATGTCGGACACCAGGGCCGTGAGCCGGACTGCCGGGTTTCCGGCAATCTCGAAATGGACGGGGTCCGAATAGTTGATCGTCGGCAGTCGTCTCTCGTCGGAGTACATCCATTCGACCGCCCGGACTTCGTGAGCAGCGACGGTCAGGAGGTCGCCCGCGGGGCGCCCCGTGATCCCCACTGCGGCCAGCATCGACATGTCGTCCGCCTCGCAGTACTCCTTCCCGAAAGCGGATGCCGAACCGATCATCATCGCTGCACCGTCCCGGCTTCTCCAGCCCATGACCGATTGGCCCTGCCCGAACCAGCCGGCTGGAGTGGTGTACGTGAGCCCGAACCGTGTCGGTACCGATTGCGGTTGCCCTTCGGGAACCTCCGGCGGGAGCGGAGCGCGCTCCATCGACGGGAAACCCGGGGGGAGTTCGCGCGGTGGTGTTGCGGCAGTGGGCGACTCGGTGCGTGTCGTCGTGATCGGTGGTGGTGGCGCCCAGCCGGAATCCGGAAGGTCCGGCCTCAGCAGGCTCGCTGCTGCGGATATTCCACCGATGGCCAGCAAGCCCCCCACATACCACAACGCCACCTTGGCCAGCTGAAGGACAACGACGCCCCATTTCGACATTGTTCGATCCCCCCTATCGACGGCAGAACCATACCAGTTGATGTGTTCCGCATGGGGATTGAGCTTTTCTGGGCCGCGCAGATACCCGGATCGTCGTGTGTTCGTTCCCGGCTGTCGGGATGCAACCGTCGGCGACGTGCGCGGTCGTCCTGGCGACCGACGGGGTGCGGCAGCGGTTGACCGGCAGACGCGCGGGTGCGGTCGAGGGAGGTCATGCGCTGTCCGCGAGGCGGTTCGCCCTCGCCCTTACGTACTGTCGAGGCGCCACTGCGCGAGTTGGACAGCGTTCGAGATGCATTCGGTCAGCACGGCCAATCGTTCGGTGGGTCCGTGCGCCGTGAGTACCTGCAGCCGGTCGGCCTCACCCATAGGGACGAAGCGTGCCAGCGCGAACAGCCGGGCACCCGGCTCGTCGGGCAGTTCGGTGATGCTCGGGGGTTCGATCCGGCCGCCCGACAGGCGGTCGAGCAGACCGTACAGCCGGCCGAGCCCCACGCTCAGGCCGGAGAAGTCCACCGGACCGGACTCCATGTCCGGCCACGGCTCGACCTCCGCCCGCGGATACGGGTCGTCCGGTAGCCAGTCGATCACCCGGATGCGTTCCTCGCCGATGCATTCCAGGAAGTAGCGACCGTCGTCGAGTTCGGTGTCCATCACGATCCGCGCGACCGTGCCGACGTCGTGGCGGGTCTCGCCCCCACCCACCTCGTGGCCTCGCTCGATGAGCACCACGCCGAACCGCGGCCCGTCCGGATCTGCGAGGCAGTCCCGGACCAGCTCTCGATACCTCGGTTCGAACACGTGGAGTGGAAGGGCGTCGCCCGGAAGCAGCGCGGTTCCCAGCGGGAACATCGGGAGCACGGGCATCAGGGCAGCCGCAGCCGCGGTATCGGCGGCGCCGGGATCGGCTCGCCGCGCGCGATCTCCGTCAACAGGTGTTCCGCCCATGCCGCGAGGCCGTCTATGTCCAGCCCGTGCGGCGGCTCGTCCTCGTAATGGCGGATCCGAGCCTCCCCCTGCCGTAGCAGCGACGCGGCCCCGGCCGGATTGTCCCGCAGCAGATGCGTCAGCCCCACGGTGAGCTGCGCCAAGCCCTGCCACAGCGTCCGCTCGTCGGCCGGCGCCGACTTCCACGTGCCTTCCAGCACCTCGTGCGCATGGAACGGATACCCGTGGTCGAGCAGCCGCTGCGCCTCGGTGATCGCCTCGTCGGGCTCGAGCTGCAGGTCCTCCGGGACCCGTTCGACTCCCTCCTCGCCGTAGGGCAACGGGCGCCCCAGGGCGTCGCGCGGGCGGGCGTTCTGCGGTTTGCCGTCGACCGTTCGATCCCGTTCAGCCATGCACCCAGCGTAAACCGGCAGCGCCGACGCGACCCCGCTTCTCGCGCGCCTCGTCGACCGCGTAGGCCAGCTCGTCGCGCAGCAGCTCCGGGGTGGCCGGGCAGACGTGGGTGTGGTGGCCGGTCCGGAACAGGTACCGCCCGTCGCCTGCGACGTCGAACCAGCCGAGATCGGTGACCGGCGTGAAGTTCAGACCGTCCGGTGAGCACAGCACCCGTACGCTGCCCGTCCCGGACCGCGGATCGGTCAGCAGCCGCCGCAACCGGACGGCCGGGGGCGCCTGCGCGGTCCGGAGCACCTGCGTCGGGCGCGCGAACTCCGCCACTTCCGCGGTGGGTGCCGACAGCGCCGGCGCCGTACCCGGGGGCGCGCCGGGTAGGCAATGTACGACCGCCTCCGCCAGTGTGTGCGCCGCGGTCGCCGTCACGACGAGATCGCCGGCACGTCCCGGATCCTGCCGCGCCAGAACGGCGGAGTCGTGCCTGATGCATCCCCGCAGCCGCAACTCGGAGCCCTCCGAGAACTGCCCGTACACCTCGACGGCGACCTCCGCGTATCGCATCGTCGCTATCGCCGCGGTGAGCCGCTCGTCGGGATTCGTGCGCCGCCACCGGTGGGCCGCCTCGAGGTTCGCGGCGTGCTCGTCCTCCCACAGCGCGGTGGAGCGGTAGCGCAGAGGAAACGGAATCTCGTCGAGTCCCGTCGCGGTCCACAGGGCCAGGAACCGGTCGGGGGTGAGCCGCCACCTCATGCCGGATCGACCCCCAGCACCGGCGGCGCGGTGAGCGGCATCGGACCGACGAGCTCGTTCCCGTTGTCGGCGCCCACCAGATAACTGGGCACCGTGCGGGCGGCCTCGTCGTCGCGCGCAGGACGCGCCGGGGCGCCCAGCATGCCCGGGTACATGCCGCCCGGACGGGCCGACCCGGCGCGGGCGCCGGCGCCCGACGTCGCCGGGTTCGTCGTACCGTTCGCGACCGGTAGGCCACCCACGGGTCCGAGCCCGCCGGGACCGGCAGCGCCGGAGCCGCCGCTTCCACCGCCGGCGCCTCCGGACGTTGGACCACCGGGTCCGCCCGGAGGTCCACCCGA
>NZ_PCZU01000220.1:5492-24866 GCF_002887785.1 Rhodococcus sp. ENV425 | reverse complement strand
CCGTCTGTCGCGGAGGTGCCGCGGGACGGAGCGTCCGTGACCTGCCCGTCGTCGGCGCCGGCCACCGAGGCCGAGGGCCCGGTGCCGGCCGCCGAGGCCGAGGGGCCGATGCCGCCGCCCCGGCCCTCCGCGCTGCCCGAGGGGTGCCGCGACAGATCTGCCCCGACCGGACCGGATCCTGCCGTCGCCTCGTGCGGCGACGGCAGGACCGGAACCGCCGTGCCGGATTCACGGTAGTGCGGGACGTAGAGCAATTCCATGACGCGTACCGCCTCGGCGTGCGCCGCCTCCGCCGCCCGCGCGAACTCGGTCGTGTCCTGGGGCACCACCACGCCCAACGGCATCGGAATCTGCGCCGGCGGTGGTGGCACGTGGTTCCGCACAGCCGAAGCGACCTCCGATGCCGCAGCGAGTTTGGTCGACACCGCAAGCAGCGCGGTCACGAGTTGTTCGGTCGACCTCGCGAAGGAGCGGGTCGCCGCCACGGCGCGGCGCGCCGCGTCACCATCCCACCCCTCGGCAATCTTGTTGCAGATCATCTGGGTTCCGAAGATGAAACCGACGCTCATGTCGGTCGCGATCTTGCGCCAGCTCTCCGCCAGGCTTCGCATCGCGCCCGGGTCCATTCTCTGGACGTCTCGATAGATGGCGTCGTGCTCCATACTGTGGAAGTTCTCGAATGCGGTGGCGTAGTCGGGATCGAAGCTGCCTTCGAGCCGTGCCACCAGTCTGGTGTGCCAGTCCGCCAGCGCGCCGACCCGCTCCGGTACCCGATGCTCGAGCAGCGGTTCGAGCATCGCTGCGACGGGATTCTCGTTCTCCGGCACCCTATTCGGTGCTTTCGCTCACGGTCGCGACGTGCTGCGCCGTGCGTCTTCCGGTGCCGTGCGAAACATCAAGTGACGTGTCCATGGAGTCCCCCCGATTCCGTGGTAGTGCGCAGCATCGTAGCGGACCGTGCGGTCTCGTGGCGAGTCGTGCCGAGGAACGAACGGCATCAGCCATCCGCGACTTTTCCAGTCATGCGCTCCCCCAATTGTGTTCGCGGACGACTGGCGCCCGCGCGGATACAGCACGACTCGTGGAATTCTCCGGGTTTCGGAGTGATGCGCAGTGGCGGCGGTTCACGCGGAGTCGGTGGTGCCGAGTTGCCGGGCCCAGTCGTAGTCGGCGTCGAGGAAGCCCTGTCCACCGGCGGCGAACGTATCGCGCATGCGGGAGAGCACCTCGTGGAACTGGGTGAGACGCTCGTAGGCGGACTCGGGGGTGCCTCTGGCCTTGGTGAGGAAACCTTGCCGAAGCTGTTCCGCGGACTCGAATCCACCGAAGCTTCCGACTTTGGCCAGGTCTTCCGAATTGTCGATCGCATCGGAGAGTGTCGCGAGCATGGTGTCGCAGATGGCGACGATCTCGTCGATGGTATGTGGGTCGAGTCGCAGCGCTTCGCTCACCTCGGGCCTTTCGATCAGTCGTCGATGACGGCGGCCATGCGCGAGGCTGTGTCCTCGAGCCCGGCGCACCATTCGTTGTTCGGGACTCCATTGCCGTGGTCGGGGTGATAGATGCGCGAGATGATGAGAACCCCGTACGACGTCTCCACAGTGACGGCACACGACTGACGCAAGCTCGGGTCGACCTCGAGGAGGGCGCGTCGTCCGTTGATCTCGATGGGAGTGGCGTACTCGGCGACCTTCTCCTGCACCTCGGCGAAGGTGATGTTGCCGGAATTGAGATTGAGTCCGTAGCGACGGAGAACGCCGGGGATGCGCAGCGTGCCGTGATAGCTGCACCCGAGGAAGGTGAAGTGCGTCGCGGCGAAGTCGCTGATCTCCTCCGACCTCGGGTCGTAGCCCGCCTCGACGAGCACTCGGTCGGGGATGTCGAGGCAGGGGTCGAACGTGACTGGGGGGCGGTCGGATTCGTCGACGATGCGGGGTGTGCGTGTCGTCGTGGTGGTGGCGGGTGGTTCCGTGGGTGCCGCGGGCGTGACGGCGGTGCACGCGCTGACCGCCGCCGCGACGAGGGCGACGATCCATCCGCGAGTGCGCAGGTGTCGTCGTCGCTCTCGTTCGCTCGCTTCCCGGTCGCACGCGACGTCGATTGCGGGCGCGGACGACCGACAGCCGCGCGAACATTGCCCCCCACCCATGGACCCCCCGATCCGTCGTGTGGGGACAGATGCTAGCGGACGGCGCCCACGAGCCGGAGGGCGAGATCGGAGTAGAGGTGCGCGAGGGCGTGGGGCTCGTGGTAGCGGCCGGAGGGGTACCAGCGGCAGATGTCGACGCACAGCGACATCAGGGCAAGGGTGACGCCCTCGGTGTCGGGGACGGTGAACTCACCCGAGGCGACGCCGGCGTCGACGATGGTGCGGACGACCTGGGTGGTGCGCCGCCGCAGGCCGGTGATGACGCGGTAGTGCTCGGGCGTCAGGGCGGTGAGCTCGTACTGGACGACGCGGGCGCGGCGATGGTGCTCGGCCTGCCACTCGGCGAACCGGCCGATGACGTTGGCCAGCCGAGTGGTGGCGTCCTCGCCGGGGAGGTCGGCGTCGCGCACGACCTCGAGGGCCAGGTCGTGGCCCTCGTAGCTGATCGCGTAGAGCAGCTCTTCCTTGGACTTGTAGTGGGGATACATCGCGGCCGGGCTCATGTCGAGGCGGGCGGCGATCAGCCTGGTGGTGGTGCCGCCGTAGCCGTTCTCGGCGAACACCTCGACGGCCGCCTCGCGTAGGCGGGCCGCGGCCTTCGATCCGCTGATCACCGCGTCCCTCGATGTGCTCACGTCCTGCTCCCGTTCCTGCTACGGCCCTGGTTGACAAGATAGCGGCCGCGGTTCACTATAAGCGCACGCTTAGAAAATAAGCAGATGCTTACAGATTTGAGGAGCGGTTGATGCAACGCACCCTGTACGGCCCCGATCACGAGGCGTTCCGCGAGTCGGCGCGCGAGTTCGTGAACCGGTTCGTCATGCCCCGTGCGGAGGAGCTCATCGAACGTCACGAGATTCCCCGTGACATCTGGATCGAGGCCGGTAAGGCCGGCTTCCTGGGACTCGAGATCCCGGAGCGCTTCGGTGGCATGGAGGCGAACGACTACCGCTTCAACGCCATCCTCGGCGAGGAGTTCGCCCGCGCGAACATGGCGCTGTCGTCGTCGATGGGCATCCACTCGGACATCACCGTTCCCTACATCGTCCACCTGGGCAACGAGGAGCAGCGTGAGCGCTGGCTGCCGCGCTGCGCCACCGGTGAGCTCATCTGCGCCATCGGTATGACCGAGCCTTCCGGCGGTTCCGACCTCGCCAACCTGAAGACCACCGCCGTGCGCGACGGTGACGACTGGATCCTCAACGGCGCCAAGACCTTCATCACCAACGGTTACAACTGCGACCTCGTCGTCGTCGCGGCCCGCACCGACCCGTCGAAGGGCGCGAAGGGCATCTCCCTGTTCGCCGTCGAGCGCGGCATGGAGGGCTTCGAGAACGGTCGCAAGCTCGACAAGGTCGGCCAGCCCGAGGCCGACACCGCGGAGCTGTTCTTCAAGGACGTCCGCGTCCCGCACGCCAACCTCATCGGCGAGGAGGGCATGGGCTTCATCTCGATGATGAAGATGCTGCCGCAGGAGCGGCTCGGCTCCGCGGTCAACAACGTGCACCACGCCAAGCACATTCTGCTCGAGACCATCGAGTACGCGAAGGAGCGCAAGGCGTTCGGCCAGGCCATCGGCGCCATGCAGTACAACAAGTTCCTGCTCGCCGAGCTGATCACCAAGATCGAGGTGGCCGAGGCCTACGTCGACCAGGCCGTCGAGGCCCACGCCGACGGCAAGCTCACCGCCGTGGACGCGGCCAAGGCCAAGTGGTGGACCGCGCAGACGCAGTCCGAGGTCCTGGACGCGTGCGTGCAGATCCACGGTGGCTACGGCTTCATGAACGAGTACCGTGTGGCTCGTGCATGGAAGGACGCCCGCGTCACCAAGATCTGGGCCGGCACCAACGAGATCATGAAGGAACTCATCGGCCGCGATCTGGGCCTGTAGAGACTCGAAGCGTCAACACAAAACAAGGAGCACGTGATGCCCGAAGCTGTGATTGTGTCCGCCGCCCGTTCTCCCATCGGGCGGGCGATGAAGGGGTCGCTCAAGACGGTGCGTCCGGACGACCTGGCCACCCAGATGGTCGCGGCCGCCCTGGCGAAGGTGCCGGAGCTGGACCCGGCCCAGATCGACGACCTGATGCTCGGCTGCGGCCAGCCCGCCGGCCAGTCCGGGTTCAACATCGCCCGCGTCGTCGCCGTGCAGCTGGGTTACGACTTCCTGCCCGGCGTGACCGTCAACCGCTACTGCTCGTCGTCGCTGCAGACCACCCGCATGGCGCTGCACGCGATCAAGGCCGGCGAGGGGGACGTGTTCGTCTCCGCCGGTGTCGAGTCCGTCTCCAGCTTCGTCACCGGCAACGCCGACGGCCTGCCGAACACCAAGAACCCGCTCTTCGCCGACGCCGAGGCCCGCACCGCCACGCTCGCCGAGGGCGGCACCGCGTGGACCGACCCGCGCAGCGAGGCCCTGCTGCCCGACGTCTACATCGCGATGGGCCAGACCGCGGAGAACGTCGCCTCGCTCACCGGCATCTCCCGCGAGGACCAGGACCGGTGGGGTGTGCGGTCGCAGAACCGGGCCGAGGAAGCCATCAAGTCGGGCTTCTTCGAGCGCGAGATCAGCCCCGTCACCCTGCCCGACGGCACCGTCGTGACCACCGACGACGGGCCGCGGCCCGGCACCACCTACGAGGCCGTGAGCCAGCTCAAGCCGGTCTTCCGCCCCGACGGCACCATCACCGCCGGCAACGCCTGCCCGCTCAACGACGGCGCCGCGGCACTGGTGATCATGTCCGACACCAAGGCCAAGGAGCTCGGGCTGACCCCGCTGGCGCGGATCGTCTCGACCGGCGTGTCCGGCCTGTCGCCGGAGATCATGGGTCTGGGCCCGATCGAGGCCGTGAAGAAGGCGCTCGCCCACGCCGGCAAGACCATCTCCGACATCGACCTGTTCGAGATCAACGAGGCGTTCGCCGTGCAGGTGCTCGGCTCCGCCCGCGAGCTCGGCATCGACGAGGACAAGCTGAACGTCTCCGGTGGCGCGATCGCCCTCGGTCACCCGTTCGGCATGACCGGCGCGCGGATCACCGCCACCCTGCTCAACAACCTGCAGACCCACGACAAGCAGTTCGGCGTGGAGACCATGTGCGTCGGCGGCGGTCAGGGCATGGCGATGGTGCTCGAGCGCCTGAGCTGATCGTCCCCTCGGACCGGGAAGTCGGATGAGGCGCGGTCGCGGGCCCGAAAGGGCTTGTGGCCGCGCCTTTTTCGAATATCAAGTCTTGAACTCGAGCGCGAATTCAACTATACAATTCGCATAGGTATCGACTATCGGAGGAGACTACACACATGTCCGTGCTCGACAAGTTCCGCCTCGACGACCGCGTCGCGATCGTCACCGGCGCCTCCTCGGGCCTCGGCGTCGCCTTCGCCCAGGCTCTCGCGGAGGCCGGGGCCGACGTCGTGCTCGCGGCCCGTCGCGCCGACCGGCTCGAGCGGACCGCCGAACTCGTCCGTGCCGCCGGCCGCCGCGCGCTGAGCGTCGAGACCGACATCGCCGAGCCCGAGCAGGCGCAACGGATGGTCGATGCCGCGATCGAACACTTCGGCAAGGTCGACATCCTCATCAACAACGCCGGCATCGGCACTGCCGTCCCGGCCACCAAGGAGACCCCGGAACAGTTCCGGCGCGTCATCGACATCAACCTGAACGGCTCCTATTGGGCCGCGCAGGCCGCCGGGCGCGTCATGCAGCCCGGCAGCTCCATCGTCAACATCTCCTCCGTCCTGGGCCTCACCACCGCGGGACTGCCGCAGGCCGCCTACGCCGCCAGCAAGGCCGGCGTGATCGGCCTGACCCGGGACCTGGCCCAGCAGTGGGGGGCACGCAAGGGCATCCGCGTCAATGCCATCGCGCCGGGATTCTTCGAGACCGAGATGACCGACGAGTACCAGCCCGGCTACCTCGACAGCATGAAGCCGCGAATCGTCCTGGGCCGCACCGGTGATCCCGCAGAGATCGCCGCCACCGCCGTGTGGCTCACCTCGGAGGCCGCCGGCTACGTCACCGGCCAGACGATTGCGGTCGACGGCGGCCTGACCATCAACTGAAGTTTCCAACCACAACAGCACGGAGGTAAGCAGTGAGCGAAACAGTCACCCGCACCGCCATCGTCACCGGAGCCGCGCGCGGCATCGGCGCCGCAGTCGCCAAGCGGCTGGCGCAGGACGGATTCCAGGTCGCGGTCCTGGACCTCGACGAGTCCGCATGCGGCGACACCGTCTCGGCCATCGAGGCGGTCGGCGGCAAGGCCCTCGCGGTGGGCGCGAACGTCGCCGACGAGCAGTCCGTCGCCGCGGCTGTGGAGAAGGTCGCGAACGAGCTGGGCGATCCCACGGTGCTGATCAACAACGCCGGCATCACCCGCGACAACCTGCTGTTCAAGATGACCGTCGACGACTGGGACGCCGTGATGAGCGTGCACCTGCGGGGCGCGTTCCTCATGTCCCGGGCGACGCAGAAGTACATGGTGGAGGCCAAGTTCGGCCGCATCGTCAACCTGTCGAGCACCTCCGCGCTGGGCAACCGCGGTCAGGTCAACTACTCCGCCGCCAAGGCCGGCATGCAGGGCTTCACCAAGACCCTCGCGATCGAGCTCGGCAAGTACGGCGTCACCGCCAACGCGATCGCCCCCGGCTTCATCGAGACCGAGATGACCGCTGCGACGGCCGAGCGGGTGGGCATGTCGTTCGAGGACTTCAAGGCCGCCGCGGCCTCGCAGATCCCCGTCGCCCGCACCGGAAAGCCCGACGACATCGCGCACACCGCCTCGTTCCTCGCGAGCGAGGGTGCGGGATTCGTGTCGGGTCAGGTCATCTACGTCGCCGGTGGTCCGAAGGACTGACGGCGGGGACCGATCCACGACGACGCCGTGCGTCCCTCCCCCCTGCGGGAGGACGCACGGCGTCGTCGTCTGTGCGGTCGGCTACGGCTGCCGGACCGTCTGCCGGCGGTGCAGAAGCCAGCACGCTCCCGCGATCGTGGCGGTGAGTGCGCCCGTCGCGATGAGCTGGGTGCGGGCGGCCGTGTCGAACAGCGCGAGCACGGCGATGCCGGCGAGCAGGCCGAGGGTCGCGTACGACAGGTACGGGAAGCCCCACATCTTCAGCGGCAGGGCGTCTTCGGTGCCGTCGCGACGGGCCCGCCGGCGCAGCACGAGGTGCGAGACCGCCACGAACGTCCACAGTACGAGGATGGTCGAGCCCACGGCGTTGAGCAGCAGCGGCAACACCTTGTCGGGACGCACGTAGTTGAGTGCGACGGTGACGAATCCGAACGCGACCGAGGCGAGGACCGCGTTGCGGGGCACCCCGTTGGCGGCCACCCGGCCGAACGCGGGGTAGGCCGAACCGCGTTGCGAGAGGGAGTAGATCATCCGTGAGGCGCTGAAGAGCATCGCGTTGAGCGAGGACAGCAGCGCCACCACCACGATCACGGTCATCACGGCGGCCGCCCCCGGCACGGCGCCGGCGTTCAGCACCGCGACGAACGGGCCCGTGACGAGATCCTCGGACGTCCACGGCAGCACCGTCACCATGATCAGCACCGAGCCGATGTAGAAGACCAGGATGCGCCAGATCAGCGTGCGCACCGCGCGGCCGACGTTGCGGCGCGGATCGGAGGTCTCGGCGGCCGCGATGGCGATGATCTCGGTGCCGCCGAACGCGAACACCACGATGAGCAGGCCCGCGGCGATACCGGCGATACCGGTCGGCGCGAAGCCGCCGTGCGCGGTGAGGTTCGCGAACCCGGTGCTGTCGAAGGCGGGCACCCATCCCGCGATCATCGCGACGCCGATCGCGAGGAAGGCGACGATGGCGACGATCTTCAGTGCCGCGAACCAGAATTCGACCTCGCCGAACCGGCGTACGCCGACGAGGTTCACGCCGGTGAGCACCACCATGAAGAACAGTGCCGCGGCCCACTGCGGGATCCCGGGAATCGAGGCGGCGGTGATGGCGGCGGCGCCGGTCGCCTCCGCCGCGATCACGATGACCACCTGGATCCAGTACAGCCAGCCGATGGTGCGGCCGGCGACGGAGCCGAGGGCGTTCTCCGCGTGCACGGAGAAGGCGCCGCTGGCGGGGTTCGCGGCCGCCATCTCGCCCATCATCCGCATGATGAGGACGACGAGAGCCGCGGCGGCGAGGAACGAGACGAGGATGGCCGGGCCCGCGACGGCGATGCCGGCGCCGGAGCCGACGAACAGTCCCGCGCCGATCGCGCCGCCGAGACTCATCATCACCAGCTGTCGCGGCCGCATCGCCTGGTGCAGCATCGCCCGCGGCGCCGGCTCGGTGGTGGTGGCCGGCGTGGTGGCCAAGGTGTCAGTCATCGATGCGCTCCCCGGCCGGCACCAGCTGGTCGAGGGCGATCTCGAACGCGGTGGCCGCGACGCCCGTATGGTCGGCGCAGCGGTCGTGGCAGCGCTGCAGCGCACCCGCGACGGTGTCCGAGACGTCGCCGAAGATCGCCGCGTCCGAGACCTCCACGTCACCCTCCATGAGCTGGGCGAAGGCGCGGGCCATGCCGCTGTTGGCGATGAAGTCGGGGATCACGGAGACGGACTTGTCCGCGTGCTCGTAGGTGGGGCCGTAGAAGATCTCGTCGTCGGCGAAGGGCACGTTCGCTCCGCTGGCGATCACCTCGAGGCCGGCCGCGACCATACGATCGACCTGTTCGCGGGTGACCAGGCGGGAGGCCGCGCAGGGGAGGAAGATCTCGGCGCCGAGGTCCCAGATCGCGTCGTGCACCTCGGTGAAGGGACGCATCCGGTCGCTGCGGAGCGCGTTGCCGTCCTTGTTCAGCAGCAGCGTGCGCACCTCGTCGAAGTCGAGACCGGCCGTGTCGAGGATGCCGCCGTCGCGGTCGATGATGCCGACCACGCGAGCCCCGGCCTGGGCCAGGTAGTAGGCCGCGGCCGCGCCGACGTTGCCCCAGCCCTGGACGATCACCCGCTTGCCCCCGAGTCCGTGATTGCCGGCGGGGTCGCCGTAGATGCGGTAGTGGTGGCGCACCGACTCGGCGACGCCCCAGCCCGTGATCAGATCGGCCACCGTGTACTTCGCATCCGGTGCCGGGGTGAACCGGGTGTCCTCGACGACCTTCGCGACACCGAGCCGCAGCTGCCCGACCCGCTGGACGCGTTCGCGGTCGTCCGCCGCGAAGTGCCCGTTGACGACGCCCTCCTGCGGATGCCACAGCCCGTTGCTCTCGGTGAGCGGCACGACCTCGGTCATCTCGTCGACGTTCAGGTCGCCGCCGGTGCCGTAGTAGGCGCGCAGCAGCGGCGCGACCGCCCGGAACCAGCGCCGCAGCACGCCGTCCTTGCGGGGATCGGAGGGGTCGAAGTCGATGCCGGACTTGGCGCCGCCGATGGCCGGACCGGAGACGGTGAACTTGACCTCCATCGTCTTCGCCAGCGACTCGACCTCGCGGCGGTCGAGGCCGCGGCGCATCCGCGTGCCGCCACCGGCCGCGCCGCCGCGCAGGGAGTTGATGACGACCCAGCCGCGGGCGGTGGTCTCGGTGTCGTGCCACTCGAAGACGATCTCGGGGGCCTTGTCCTCGAAACGGGTCAGCAGGTTCTTCATGTCTTCTCTCGGGAGTCGGGACGGTGCGATGCCCGGGGAGCGGGCGAATGAAGAAGACTGTGACCGTGGTTACAGAGGGGGCGCAAGTGCGGCCTGCACTACTGGTCAGGCTGAAGAGCTGTAGCGCAGCCGCCCGTCGTTTTTCTGTGCAGTGTGCAGAGCTGTTTCGACGTTTTCGGCGGGCGGGGGCGAGCGCGCCGACCTTCAGCTCTACCGACGGTAGGCGGGCGCTTTGGCGGTTTTGCCCGGCTGCAGCGTGCGGAGCAGCGGCATGGCCCGGTACCGCACCACCTCCGACAGCACCATGACGCTGGTCGACCGGGCGACGATCGACGACCGGTTCAGTTCGATCAGCGTCTGCTGCAGACCGAGGTGGGAGTCCGCGGCGATCCGGCACAGAATGTCGCCGGCGCCGGTCGTCGCGAACGCCTCGAGCACCCCCGGAATCGCTTCGAGGACATCGGTGATCGCTTCGAGCGCGCCCTGGACGATCTCCATCGTCACGAAGGCCTGGACCTCGAATCCGGCGGCCGCCAGGTCCAGCCGCGGTTCGTAGCCGGCGATGATCCCGGACTCCTCGAGCCGGCGCAGCCGTGCCGAGACCGTCGCGCGCGCCACCCGCAACCTCCGGGACAGCTCCAGGGCGCCGATCTTCGGATCCGTGTGCAGCGTGTCCAGGAGCGCGAAATCCAACTCGTCCAGCTGCACGGCGTCACGCATGGCCGTTCCTTCCGAAGAGGCGGCGGAAACTGTGCCGATTGTATAGCGGCTCGCCCGGCATCCCGCCTTTTCCAGTCAGGTCGATCAGCTGGGAGAGGCGAGATTGCACCGTCGCCGCGACGGGGTTTTTCCTGGTGACACACGACACACCGATGGCGCCGCGTCCGGCGGCAGGAGGAATTGCCATGACTCTCGAGTTCACCCTCACCGACAGCGAGAAGCTCGCCCAGCTGAACCCCGAGGAACTGCGGCAGCTCGTCGGCCTCGTCGAGTACGACGCCGAGCGGGACCCGTTCCCCGTCAGCGGCTGGGATGCGGTGGTGTGGGTGGTGGGCAACGCCACCCAGGCCGCGCACTACTACCAGTCCGCGTTCGGGATGGAACTGATCGCCTACTCCGGTCCCACCACCGGCAACCGCGACCACCACGCCTACGTCCTGCGCAGCGGGGCGGTGCGGTTCGTGGTCAAGGGTGCGGTCGATCCGGACAGCCCTCTCGTCGAGCATCATCGCCGGCACGGCGACGGCGTCGTGGACATCGCGCTGCAGGTGCCCGACGTCGACAAGTGCATCGCGCACGCCCGGGCCCAGGGCGCGACGGTCCTCGAGGAGCCGTACGAGATCAGCGACGAGTACGGCACGGTGCGGCTCGCCGCGATCGCCACCTACGGCGAGACGCGCCACACGCTCGTCGACCGGTCCCGCTACACGGGCCCGTATCTGCCCGGCTACGTGGAGAAGTCGTCGACCTACCGCAAGCGCGACGGCGCGCCCAAGCGGATCTTCCAGGCCCTCGACCACGTGGTCGGCAACGTCGAGCTCGGCCACATGGACGAGTGGGTCGGCTTCTACAACCGCGTCATGGGCTTCACCAACATGGCCGAGTTCATCGGTGACGACATCGCCACCGACTATTCGGCCCTGATGAGCAAGGTGGTCTGCAACGGCAACCACCGCGTCAAGTTCCCGCTCAACGAGCCGGCCGTCGCGAAGAAGCGCTCGCAGATCGACGAGTACCTCGATTTCTACCGTGGTCCCGGCGCGCAGCACCTGGCGCTGGCCACCAACGACATCCTCACCGCCGTCGACCGGCTCCGCGAGGAGGGCGTGGAGTTCCTCGCCACGCCCGACGCCTACTACGAGGACCCCGAGCTGCGCGCGCGGATCGGGAACGTGCGGGTGCCGATCGAGGAACTGCAGAAGCGTGGCATCCTCGTGGACCGGGACGAGGACGGTTACCTCCTGCAGATCTTCACCAAGCCGATCACCGATCGCCCGACGGTGTTCTTCGAGCTGATCGAGCGGCACGGTTCGCTCGGCTTCGGCAAGGGCAACTTCAAGGCCCTGTTCGAGGCGATCGAGCGCGAGCAGGCGGCGCGCGGCAACTTCTGACCGGACGCGCGGCGGGTCAGGAGATCCGGCTGACCTGCTCCCGCAGCGCGTGCTCGGTCCGGCGGACGATCGTGCCCACCAGCGGCTCGATGAGCAGCCCCGCCGCGCGACCGGCCGCGCCGCCGGGCAGCCGGTAGCCGAAGTCGACGGCGAGGCGCATGCGACCGTCGCCCAGATCGTCGAACTGCCACGACGACAGGGTGCGGAAGCCGGAGATCGAGCTCAGCACGATCCGGTGGTTGTCTTCCCACTCGACGATCTCGAGCCGGGAGTCGAAGGTGGCCGGCCCGATCCGCATGCTCGCGTCGAAGCGCGCGCCCACGCCGCGGACCCGATCACCCACGGGCTCGAAGCGGGTGACTCCGAACATCCACTCCGGGACCGTGCGGTGATCGGCGACGTAGGCGAAGGCGGCCTGGCGGTCCACGTGCGCCACGCCGTCGTGGCACACGTGGATCATGCGGCGATCGTCAGTCATCCGGCGGCACCTCCGCCGGTGAACCTAGCGGACTTGCTCGCGTCTCCGGGATCCGCCCGCGCACCTGTGTGGGCGGATTCCGGAAGGGCGCGTGAATTCCCTTGTTCTCCAAGAATTTGTCGCCCGAAGCGAGCGGGCTCGCTCACGGGTGCGGCGCGATGCCGAACAGCAGTGCCTCGATCCCGGCCCGGAACGCGGCATCGTTGTCGACGGGTGTGGCGCCGGCGTTCCCGCCCGCGGAAGCGAGCAGGCCGGCCAGGTGGGGGTAGTCGCCGTGGGCCAGCATGGCGGTGATGTGCTCGGCGCCGCCACCGGCGGTGGGGGCGGACAACCCCGCCGCCTCCTGCGCGGCGAAGGTGGTGACCCAGCCTGAGAGCAGGGCGATTCCCATCATGGTCGCGGTGGCGTCGAGGCCGGTCGGTGCGAGGGCGCCGACCATGTGGTCGAGGTATCGCATCGAGTGCGGACCCAGTGTCGTCGTGCCCGCGACGCTCAACCACGGATGCCGACGGTGCAGCTGCCGGGCCTGTTCCGCGAGGTCGAGGACGTCGGTCCGCACGTCCCCGGTCAGGGGCGGGTACCGGTACTCCGCGGCGACGCGGTCGACCATGAGAGCGACGAGATCGTCCTTGCCTGCGACGTAGCGGTAGAGCGAGGCGGCCGCCGTCCCGAGTTCCTGCGCGACGCGCCGCATCGAAACGGCACGCAGCCCGTCTGCGTCGGCGAGGCCGACGCACGCCTCGGCGAGCTGTTCGAGCGTATGGGCAGGGCGCGGCCCGGGCCTGGGGTCGTCGGCACGCAACCACAGCGAGGTCGGGGGTTCGGCATGCGGCATGGGTGCCAGCATGCACTACCCGGACAGTTGCGAACGACGTTCGCAGACGCGTACGGTGTAATTGCGAACGATGTTCCCAATCGTGGAGGTCGGAATGACGGTTCTGGAAACCGAGGCGCTCACCAGGCGGTACGGCAGCCATCTCGTGCTCGACGGGCTGAACCTGGAGGTGCCCGCCGGTCGGGTGCACGCGCTGCTCGGCCCCAACGGGTCCGGCAAGACCACGACCGTGCGGATGCTGGCGACCCTGCTGCGACCGACCTCCGGCAGCGCCAGGATCCTCGGTCACGACACCGTCCGCGAGGCTGCTCACGTCAAGCGCAACATCGGCTTCGTCGGCCAGTACCACGCGGTCGACCCCCGCCTCACCGGCACCCAGAACCTGACGATGGTTGCCCGCCTGAACGGGTATAGCGCCCGGGGCGCCCGCCGGCACGCAGACGACCTGCTCGAGCGCTTCGACCTGACCGACGCCGCGGCCCGGCAGGTGCACACGTACTCCGGCGGCATGCGAAGGCGGCTCGACATCGTCGCGGGCATGGTCGTCCGTCCCGCGGTGCTCTTCCTCGACGAGCCCACCACCGGCCTCGATCCCCGCAGCCGCAACGAGATCTACCGGTATGTACGGTCTTTCGTGGAGGAAGGCACCACCGTCGTGCTCACGACCCAGTACCTCGACGAGGCCGAGCGGCTGGCGGACACGGTCACCATCCTCGACGCCGGTCGGGTCGTCGCCACCGGGACGCCGGACGCGATAGCCCGCACCGTGGGCAGCGGCCTCGACGTCGTCGTGCTCGATCCGCACCGGCGGGGCGACGTCGCCGCGATCGTCGAGCGATTCGGCGGAAGACCCGTCGACTCGCCGGCCCGGGACGAGAATGCGCCGCTGCGGCTGACGTTCGGATTCGACGGCGAGCCGGCCGCCCTGCTGCCGATCCTGCGCGCCCTCGACGCGGAGGGCATCGCGGTGCAGGACATCGGCCGCCGGCGCGCCACCTTGGACGACGCTTTCCTCGCACTTACCGGTCGCCCGACCGAAGGGATTCCCGCATGACTGCCCCCACCGCCACCCGCACCGTCTCGCCGGCGGCGGGTGCCTGGATTCTGTTCCTGCGGGTGGCCGCGACGTACCGGAACGCGCCCGGCCTGCTCGCGGTGACCCTCGCGGCACCGCTGGGAATGATGCTGCTGTTCGGCTTCGTATTCGGCGGCGCGCTCGCCGGCGGATCCGACGCTGCCGCCTACCGGTCGTACCTGACGCCCGGAGTCCTCGTCCTCGTCGCGGCCATGGGGCTCGTCGTCACCGCGTCGACCGTGAACGCCGACCTCCGCAGCGGCCTGACGGACCGGCTGCGGGCTCTGCCCGTCCCGCCGGTCGCGGTGCCGGCGGGCCTCGCACTCGCGGAGACGGTGACCGGCGCCTCGGCGTTGGCGACGATGGCCGCCGTGGGATTTCTCGCGGGATGGCGGGTCGAGGCCACCCCCGCCGACGTGGCGCTCGCTGTGCTGCTGCTGCTCGCGTTCCGGTTCGCGCTCGCGTGGCTCGGGATCGTGCTCGGCGCCTCGATCCGCGACGAGCAGATGCTGCAGCAGGTGGCGCCACTGATCTTCGGGGCGGTCATGTTCTCCAACGTCTTCGTCCCCACCGAGACGATGCCGGCCGTGGTCGCGACGATCGCCGAATGGAACCCCGTCAGCGCCGTGGTCGCGGCCCTGCGGCAGTTGTTCGGATCCGGGACGACGGTCGCCGCCGACGCGGCCTGGCCCATGCAGCATCCGGTCGTCGCGGCCTTCGCCTGGACGGCGGTGATCCTTGCCGTGTCCGTGCCGATCGCCGTGCGAGGGTACGCATCCTCCCGCTGATCGGATCCTTGCGCAGGTGGCGCGTCGCTCAGGCGACGCGGCCGAGGTTCGAGCGCAGCGCCTGCTCGGTCTGGCGGATCGCGGTGCCCACCACCGGTTCGATGAGCTTGCCGAGCGCCCGTCCGGCCAGGCCGCCGGGAAGTTGGTATCCGAAGTCGACGTCGAGGCGGATCCGCCCGTCGCCGAGGTCGGCGAGTTCCCACGACGAGGCGGTGCGGAACCCCGCGATGGAGTCGAGAACGATCCTGCGGTCGAGTTCCCAGTCGACGATCGCGAGGCGGGAGTCGAGGCCCCTCGGTCCGATCTGCATGGTCGCGTCGAAGACCGCGCCGAGGCCGTTGACCTGCGGTCCCACCGGCACGAAGCGGTTGACGCCGTACATCCATTCGGGGACCGTGCGGTGATCGTCGAGGTAGGCGAACGCCACCTCGAGGGGAACCTCCGCAACGGCGGTGTGGCGGATGTGGATCATCGTGTACCTCCATGAGGACATTTCCGTTACCCACGGTATCAGGTAACTCGCGTCCCGGGGAGATCCTCAAAGTCGTCCATGCGGACGCTCGTCCTGCTCTACTCATGGTGACACAGTTCACAGTGGATCCGGTGGGAGGGTTCGTGAAGACCAAGGCTGCGGTGATCAAAGGGCTCAATCAGCCATGGGAGATCGAGGAGATCGACCTCGGAGACCCGGTCGCCGGTGAAGTGCAGGTGCGTCTGGCCGCGTCCGGACTGTGCCACTCCGACGAACATCTACGCTCCGGCGCGACGCCGATGGCGTCCTTCCCCGTCCTCGGCGGGCACGAGGGCGCCGGCGTGGTCACCAAGGTCGGGCCGGGGGTGGCCAACATCCGGGAGGGCGACCACGTCGTGCTCGCCTTCATCCCCGCGTGCGGGCGATGCCGCGCGTGCGCGAAGGGCCTGCAGAACATCTGCGACGAGGGGGCGAACCTCCTCACCGGGCAGGCCATCGCCGACAAGACGCACCGGGTGACCCTCAATGGTGATCCGGTCATCCAGATGTGCCTGCTCGGCACGTTCGCGCCCTACGTCACCGTGCACGAGGCCTCGGTCATCAAGATCGAGGACGACATCCCGCTCGACAAGGCCGCCCTGCTCGGCTGTGGCGTTGCCACGGGCTGGGGCTCCGCGACGGCGATCGGCGGCACCAAGGTGGGCGACTCCGTCGTCGTGATCGGCATCGGCGGCGTGGGCATCAACGCGGTGCAGGGGGCCGCGCACGCGGGTGCCCGGCACGTCGTCGCCATCGACCCGGTGGAGTTCAAGCGGGATCAGGCCAAGAAGTTCGGGGCGACCCACACGTTCGCCTCGATCGAGGAGGCGCTGCCGGTGATCGGCGAGATCACCTGGGGTGCGATGGCCGACGTCACGATCATCACCGTCGGTGAGATCCACGGGGACATCATCGCCCCGTCGATGGCGCTGACCGGCAAGGGCGGCCAGGTGGTCGTGGTGGGCATGGGCAGCGCCGCCGACACCCAGGTGACGCTGAGCCTGTTCGAGCTGACCCTGCTGCAGAAGCGCCTGCAGGGCGCGATCTTCGGTGGTGTCGGCCCGCGCTCGCAGATCCCGAAGCTGCTCGACCTCTACCGCAGTGGACAGCTCGAGCTCGACAAGCTGGTCACCAAGACATACCGGCTCGAGGACATCAACGACGGCTATGCCGACATGCACGAGGGCCGAAACCTGCGCGGCATGGTGCTCTACGGCGACGACGACTACTGACGGGAGCCGGCACCGGCACCGCGATCCGGTGACGGGCCGGCCGGCGGTGACGTTCGGCCGGCCCGCCGGCGGTGACGTTCGGCCGGCCCCTCGGGGTCGCCTACGGTGAAGCCATGGAAACGCGTGAGGAAGCCGTCGAATCGGGATCGTGGCGGCAGTACGGGCCGTCGACCCTGCCCAAGCCGCTCGAGGCCGCACTCGAGGCGTTTGCCGAGCGCGGTTACGACGGCACCTCGATCCGGGAGATCGCCGCCCGGGCCGGGCTGTCGGTGCCGGGCCTGTACCACCACTACCCGTCGAAGCAGGCGCTGCTGGTCTCGCTGACGACGGCGGTGATGGGCGATCTGCTCGACCGCAGCCGGCGGGCTCTGGCGGAGGCCGGCCCCACGGCCTCCGAGCGGTTCGACGCGGTCGTCGAGTCCCTTTTGCGGTTCCACATGTTCCGGCGCAATCAGGCTTTCGTCGCCTCCACCGAGATGCGCAGCATGGAACCGGACAGCCGGAAGGCCTACATCGCGTTGCGCGACGAGCAGCAGCGGATGCTCGACGAGATCGTCCGGGACGGGGTGACGAGCGGGGAGTTCGGTACCGAGTTCCCGGAGGACGCGAGCCGGGCGGTGACCACCATGTGCGTCGCCGTCGCCGGGTGGTACCGACCGGACGGGCCGCTTGCTCCCGACGAGGTCGTCCACCGCTACCTCGCCATCGCGCGCTGCGCCGTGGGCGCACGGTAGGGACTGCGCCGTGGGCGCCCGGTAGATCGTCCGGGTTGACCGCGCGGGGTGGGGTGTGTCACGGTTGTCGTAACCGAGCGATCGATCGGTCGGGGTGAGGAGGAGGAATCGCGATGGCTGTCGATCTGTCGTACCCGGAACACGTCCAGGCACTGGTGGCGAGGACCGAGGAGTTCGTCCGGGAGCACGTGCTGCCCGTCGAGGACGCCCACAACGGTGACATCACCGCCGCCGGGGGCGACGACCTGCGGGTGAAGCTGCAGCAGGCGGCCAAGGACGCCGGCGTCTTCGCGCCGCACGCGCCCGTCGAGTACGGCGGCCACGGACTCGGCATGGTCGACCGCGCCCCGGTGTTCGAGGCGGCGGGCTACTCGCTGTTCGGGCCCATCGCACTCAACATCGCCGCCCCCGACGAGGGCAACGTGCACATGCTCGCGCACATCGCCAGCCCGGAACAGAAGGAGCAGTTCCTCGCGCCGCTCGCCCACGGCGACGTGCGGTCCGGATTCGCGATGACCGAACCGGCACCCGGCGCCGGGTCCGATCCCAACGCGCTCACCACCCGCGCCGAGAAGGTCCCCGGTGGCTGGAAGATCAACGGCCGCAAGTACTTCATCACCGGGGCCGACGGTGCCGGATTCTTCATCATCATGGCCCGCACCTCCGGCGAACCCGGACAGCGCGGCGGCGCCACGATGTTCCTCGCCCCCGCCGACACCCCGGGCCTGACCGTCGGCCGGCACATCGACACCATCGACCGCGCCATGATCGGCGGTCACTGCGAGGTGTTCTTCGAGGACCTGTTCGTGCCGGATTCCGCCGTCCTCGGTGAGGTCGACCAGGGCTTCGCCTACGCGCAGGTACGGCTCGGGCCCGCCCGCATGACGCACGTGATGCGCTGGCTCGGCGCGGCGCGCCGCGGCCACGACATCGCCGTCGCCCGCGTCGCCGAGCGGGAAGGCTTCGGCGGCAAGCTCGGCGACCTCGGCATGATCCAGAAGATGGTCGCCGACAACGAGATCGACATCGCCGCCACCCGTGCCCTGCTGACGCAGGCGTGCTGGGAACTCGACCAGGGCTCGCACGCGTCCAACTCCACGTCCATCGCCAAGACCTTCGCGGCCGAGGCGGTGTTCCGCATCGTCGACCGGTCGATGCAGATGTGCGGCGGCCTCGGCGTCTCCGCCGACCTGCCCGTCGCGCGGCTCGCCCGCGAGGTCCGCCCGTTCCGCATCTACGACGGGCCTTCCGAGGTGCACCGCTGGGCCATCGCCAAGCGCGCCGTCGGCGCCGCGAAGAAGGCCGCCGCCGCGAAGGAGAGCCGGGCATGAAGACCGCACAGCACGAGGGACTCGACCTGAGTGCCCTGCACCGCTACCTGGAGGACTCGGGCATCGCCCTCGACGGCGAACTGCGCGCCGAACTCATCTCCGGCGGCAAGTCGAATCTGACGTACGCGATCTTCGACGACACGTCGCGGTGGGTGCTGCGCCGGCCGCCGACGGCAGGGCTCACCCCGTCCGCACACGACGTCGCCCGCGAGTTCCGCATCACGTCGGCGCTGCAGGGTTGCGGCGTGCCCGTCGCGCAGACCGTCGTCCTGTGCGAGGACGACTCCGTGATGGGCGCTCCGTTCACCGTCGTCGAGCACGTCACCGGGCGGGTGATCCGCACGACCGAGGACCTCGCCACCCTGAGCGACGACGAGATCGAATCGTGCACCGGCGAGCTCGTCCGCGTGCTCGCCGCCCTGCACTCGGTGGACTACGAGGCCGTCGGCCTCGGAAACCTCGGCCGCCCCGACGGGTACGTCACCCGGCAGGTGAAGTTGTGGGCCGGCCAGTGGGACCGGGTCAAGA
>NZ_PCZU01000220.1:554-5453 GCF_002887785.1 Rhodococcus sp. ENV425 | reverse complement strand
CGCCGCCCTCGCCGACGCGATCCCCGCGTCGTCGGCGGCGTCGATCGTGCACGGCGACTACCGGATCGACAACACCATTCTCGATCCTGCCGATGCCGGAAAGATTGCGGCGGTGGTGGATTGGGAACTGTCCACGCTCGGTGACCCGCTCACCGACGTCGCCCTGATGTGCGTGTACCGCAACCCCGCGCTCGATCAGGTGCTCGGCGAATCCGCCGCGTGGACGAGCCCGCGCCTGCCGTCGGCCGACGACCTCGCACAGCGCTACGCGGTGGCGACGGGCCGCGAACTCGCCCACTGGAACTTCTACATGGGCCTGGCGAACTTCAAGCTCGCCGTCATCGCCGAGGGCATCAACCACCGCTGGCGCGTGGGGGCGACCGTCGGCGACGGCTTCGACCGGGCAGGGGAGGCCGTACCGGTCTTCGCGGCCGCCGGCCTGGAGGCACTGCGGGGAGGCGCAGCGTGACAACCGATCTCGTGAACCCCAGCGCCCTGGTCACCGGCGCATCCCGCGGCATCGGGCTCGGTGTCGCCACCCGCCTCGCGGAGCAGGGCTACGGTCTGACCCTCACCGCGCGCGACGAGGCGCGGCTCGACGCGGTGGCCGCCGGCCTGCGCGACGCCGGTGCGCCCGAGGTCCGGGTCGTCGCCGCCGACCTCGGCGACCCGGACACCGCGGCACGCGTCGTCGCGGCGCACGAGGAGACGTTCGGCAGCATGCGGGCGCTCGTGCTCAACGCCGGCGTCGGCACCGCCGGCACCATCGCCGAGTTCCCGATGCGGCGCTTCGGCAAGACGGTGTCCGTCAACTTCGAGACCCCCTTCGCCCTGATCCAGGCATCGTTGCCGCTGCTGCGCAAGGCCGCGACCGCCGCCCCAGGCCGCGGTGCGAAAGTGGTTGCGCTGTCGTCGATCACCGGGGTCTACGCCGAGGCCGGCCTGGCCGTGTACGGTGCGACGAAGGCGGCGCTGATCTCTCTGGTCGAGACGCTCAACGCCGAGGAGTCCGGCAACGGTGTCAGCGCGTCCGCGATCGCACCCGCCTACGTCGACACCGACATGTCCGACTGGATCAAGGACCGCATCCCCGCCGAGGAGATGCTCGAGGTGAACGACGTCGTCGAACTCGTCGATGCGGTGCTGCGGCTGTCCTCCCGTGCGGTGCTGCCGCGTCTGGTGCTCAGCCGGGCCGGGACGGACGCCTACCGGGCCTGAGCTCTCACCGGCCGTCCGCGAGCGCGCGGACGGCCGGGCTGGTCGCGTGCCGGACGAACGCGCAGTCCGCGAGGCGTTCGGCCGTTCCGAGGGTGAGCGTCATGTCGACCGAGTCGGCGAGCCGGTAGGGCCGGCTCTCGACGACGGAGCCGAGGACGCGGCGCAGCCGGGACACCTCCGCCCGCACCGCGACGGCGTGGTCCGGGTCGCCGTAGATGCCGTTGCTCACCTCGGTCACCGTCATTCCCTGCGGCCCCCGCAGGTGCAGCAGGAGCAGGATCTCGGCGTGCCGGGCGGACAGCGGGCTGCGCCACGCCGAGTCGGCGCCGCTGACGACGACCGTCGGCGTGCCGGACAGGTCCAGTTCGATCGCCATCCGCGCCGGGCCACCCGCTGGCCGGATCAGCCAGCCGTGCGCGAGCTGCTCCGGCACGCACAGGCCCAGGCCGGGCACGCTCAAGGTCCGCTCGGACGTCGGCGCCGCCACGCGCTTGGTGGCCGCAACGCCCGACGCGTGCGCCACCCACCCGTGCTCGTCGACGAGCAGCAGCGGCCCGCTCATCGAGGCGAGCACCGGCGCCGCGGCCGTGCGCAGCCGTTCGAGCCGGTTCTCGTGCAACCGCCACAGCTGCGCCTCGGCGAGCCGCACCGCCGTCTCGACGAGCGCGCTGATGGTGGGATGGATGGTCAGGGCGGGGCCGCTCACGTCGACCACGCCGAGCAGTTCCCCGGTGCGCGGATCGTGGATCGGTGCCGCGGTGCAGTACCAGGGGTGCTGGGACTGCTCGAAGTGCTCGGCGGAGAACAGCTGTACAGGGGCGGCCTCGGCGAGGGCCGTCCCGATCGCATTGGTCCCCACGGTCGCCTCCGTCCACCGGGCGCCCTCGCTGAATCCGAGGCTGTCGGCGCGGCTGCGCACCTTGGCCGACCCGGCCCGCCACAGCACGATCCCGTCCGCGTCGGTCACGACCATCAACATGTGCGACGCCTCGGCCACGGAGCACACCACCTGCTCGAGGTCGCCGATCACCCCCGACAGCGGGGAGTTCCGCCGGCGCCGTTCGACCTCGGCGAGCGGCAGCAGGGCGCGGGCGTTGCTGCCGTCCGGAGCCAGCCCCGCGACGAGCACCCGGGACCAGGACCGGGCCACCACCGACCGCGGCCGCAGCGGCGACCGGCCGCCGCCGATGACCGCATCGTGCATGCGCGCCAGCTCACGCGCGTATCGATGCAGGTCGGTGCCGGGTTCGATGGCGCTGAAGTTGCCCACTGTCTCCGTCTCTCGTCGGTCGGGTTGCGGTGAGCATATGCCGAATTGTGTGGCCGGCACCACACCCGTCGCGCGGCGGCGCCGCGGCGCAACGCACTGCAACACTTGTTGCGGCGACGCCGGCGCTGTGTTCTGGATCACGCGCCGGCCTCGGTAGCGGCGCACCCGGATGGTCCCGCGTCGGACATGGCCGAACAGGTCCGACGCCCGTACAGCGAGGAGATCGACCCATGAAGGCAGCCCGCTTCCACGGCCCCGGGGACATCCGGGTCGAGGATGTCCCCGAACCGGCGACCCGGCCCGGAACCGTCAAGGTCGAGGTCGAGTGGTGCGGTATCTGCGGCACCGACCTGCACGAGTACCTCGAGGGCCCGATCTTCGCCCCGCCCGCCGACGCACCGCACCCCATCACCGGCGAGACCGTGCCGATCACCCTCGGTCACGAGTTCGCCGGTGTCGTCGCGGAAGTGGGCGACGGCGTGGACGACGTGCGGGTGGGCGACCGGGTGGTCGTCGAGCCGTACATCATCTGCGGCCGCTGCGACGCCTGCCGCAACGGCCGCTACAACGTGTGCAGCACACTGGGATTCGTGGGCCTGTCCGGATACGGCGGCGGCTTCTCGCAGTACGTCGTCGCCGAGCGGCGCTGGATTCATCCGCTCGGCGAACTCGGCACCGACGTCGGCGCCCTCGTCGAACCGCTCGCCGTCGCGTACCACGCCGTGCGGCTCTCGGGTGCGCGGCCGAGCCACTCGGCGCTCGTGTTCGGGGCCGGGCCGATCGGGCTCGTCACCACCTCGGCGCTGCGCGCGGCGGGCGTCGAGCAGATCATCGTCGTCGAACCGGCCGAGGTGCGGAAGAAGAAGGCCGAGCCGGCCGGGGCGGACCACATCATCGACCCGCGCGACGGCGACGTCACCGAGCAGGTGCTGGAGCTGACCGGCGGCCGTGGCGCCGACGTCTCCTTCGAATGCGCCGGCATCGACGCGGTCCTGAAGACCGCTATCCAGTCCACCCGGGCGGGCGGCACGTGCGTGAACGTCGCGATCTGGGGCCACGAGGCGAGCGTTGCCATGAACGACCTCGTCTTCCGCGAGGTCAACCTGCTCGGCAGCCTCGCCTACGCGAACGATCATCCCGCCACGATCGAGATGATCGCCTCCGGCAAGGTCGACCCCTACCAGTTCATCACCGGCCGGATCGGGCTCGACGACATCGTCAAGGACGGCTTCGAGGAACTGATCACCAACAAGGAGGAGAACGTCAAGATCCTCGTCCAGCCGTGATCGTCAGTCGTCGTCGCCGTTCTCCTTGTCCTCGCCGCGACGGCGCAGAAAGTTGAAGCCCGGGACGCCGACGATCGCCTGCCGCACGTCCTTCGCGACGCCCAGCAGCTCGTGGATCTCCGGGGCGACGCTCTCGAGCGTGCCCAGGATCGGCATCAGGGCCGTCATCCGGTCCGCGAGCTCCGGCAGCTGATCGAGCAGGACGACGGCCGCGTGGACCTCCTCGGCGCTGAGTTCCTCGATGAACTGGCCCGCGAGCGGCGCGGCCCGCGTCGCCATCGGCGCGTAGGTGTCGAGCAGTTCGCCGGCCGCGTCGGACGTGCGGCCGGCGGACGACACCACATCCTGCGCCCGGTGGGCCACGGCCGCGGCGTCGCCGACCACCGTCGAGCTGCTGTCGATGACCTCGTCGACCCGGCCGACGGCGGCGCGGGCGTCGGTGACGACCTCATCGATGCGCGCGACGATCGCGCGGGCGTCGGTGACCACGTCGTCGACGCGGGCGACGAGCGCCTCGGTGGCCTCGAACAGGCTCGTGACCCGCCCGGGAACTGACACCGCGAACTCGGCGACCTCCACGGTCCGGTCCAGGGCGATGCGGGCGGCTCCGAGGGGCGCGGCGAGAAGCGACATCATGTGCTCATCCTGCCGGACGGGTGACCCTGCCGGTGTCATCGGGGAGCAGCCCTCCGCTAGCCTCTCCACTGCGGCCCGACGGACTTCCGCTGCGATGAGCGGTCCCGGACATGTCCCCACCCGCACGACTGAATTCGTGCTGCCCAGGGGACCTGACCGTGACGCTGCTTCGTACATCTGCCCGCCGGATCGCCGAGTTGGATCGGCCCGATTCGCTGGCGGAGCAGTTGTTGGAGCAGATGCTGTTTCGCACCGGTCATCGTCCCAGTCAGGCCGAACAGAAGTCGTGGAGCCGAAGCCTGCCGGTGCTTGCGCAGGATCTCGTCGATGCCGGCCTCGGCGATGTCGAGATGCTGCTCGAGTACCATCTGCCGCTCACCTCGCAGCGTGCCGACGTGGTGCTCGCCGGCACTCATCCGGCCACCGGGGCCGTGTCGTATGTCGTGGTGGAGCTGAAGCAGTGGTCGGCCGCGCGGCGCTTCGAAGACA
>NZ_PCZU01000220.1:0-544 GCF_002887785.1 Rhodococcus sp. ENV425 | reverse complement strand
ACTCGTCGAGGTGGCGGGAATGCCGGGCGGGCCGAGGCTGCATCCCGTCGCGCACGTCAAGGGGTACTGCGACTACCTGAGCGATTTCGCGCACGCTGTCGCGGATCAGCCCGATGCCCTCGCGGGACTCGCGTATCTGCACAACGCCACCGATCCGTCCGCGGTGGCGGAGCTGCGCGCCTATCCGGGCGGGATCACCGGCCGGTTGTTCACCGCCGCCGACCGCGGCGACATGATCGACTTTCTCCGCACCCGGCTCGCCCCGGTGTCCGGGCACACCGCAGGCGACACACTCTTGAAGTCCGCGGTCGCACCGTCCCAGCAGCTGCTGAAGGTCGCCGCCGCCGAGGTGCGCGACCGGCCGCAGTTCCATCTGCTCGGCAATCAGCAGTTGGCCGTGGACCTGGTGCTGCACGAGGTCGAGATGTCCCGCGCCGCGGACCGCAAGCGCGTCGTCATCGTCACCGGGGGACCCGGCAGTGGCAAGAGCGTGATCGCGCTGTCCCTGCTCGGCGAGCTGGCCCGCCGTGGCCGCACCGTCCTG
>NZ_PCZU01000030.1:0-1864 GCF_002887785.1 Rhodococcus sp. ENV425 | reverse complement strand
GGGTGGGTAGGGGAGCGTCGTGCAGCCGGGGAAGCGCCGGAGTGATCCAGGTGTGGAGGCTGCGCGAGTGAGAATGCAGGCATGAGTAGCGAAAGACGAGTGAGAAACTCGTCCGCCGAATGACCAAGGGTTCCTGGGCCAGGTTAATCCGCCCAGGGTGAGTCGGGACCTAAGGCGAGGCCGACAGGCGTAGTCGATGGACAACGGGTTGATATTCCCGTACCCGTGTGAACGCGCCCCTGGTGAATCATCGGTACTAACCGTCCAAAGGGTGATCGAGTTCCTTCGGGAGCCGAGAGCCTGCTGCACGGGACCTTCGGTGGTAGTAGCCAAGCGATGGGGTGACGCAGGAAGGTAGTGGGGCCGGTCAGTGGTTGTACCGGTGTAAGCCCGTAGGGCGTGACACAGGCAAATCCGTGTCGCACAAAGCCTGAGAGGTGATGCGTAGCCGAATGAGGCGAATTCCATGATCCTATGCTGCCGAGAAAAGCCTCTAGCGAGCTTTCACACGGCCCGTACCCCAAACCGACACAGGTGGTCAGGTAGAGAATACCGAGGCGATCGAGAGAACTGTGGTTAAGGAACTCGGCAAAATGCCCCCGTAACTTCGGGAGAAGGGGGACCAGTCCCGGTGACCGGACTTGCTCCGTGAGCCGGGGGTGGTCGCAGAGACCAGAGAGAAGCGACTGTTTACTAAAAACACAGGTCCGTGCGAAGTCGTAAGACGAGGTATACGGACTGACGCCTGCCCGGTGCTGGAAGGTTAAGAGGACCGGTCAGCGGAGTTCACTCCGCGAAGCTGAGAATTTAAGCCCCAGTAAACGGCGGTGGTAACTATAACCATCCTAAGGTAGCGAAATTCCTTGTCGGGTAAGTTCCGACCTGCACGAATGGCGTAACGACTTCTCTGCTGTCTCAACCACAGACTCGGCGAAATTGCACTACGAGTAAAGATGCTCGTTACGCGCGGCAGGAC
The DNA here is from genome assembly GCF_002887785.1 of Rhodococcus sp. ENV425. Classification (NCBI taxonomy): domain Bacteria; kingdom Bacillati; phylum Actinomycetota; class Actinomycetes; order Mycobacteriales; family Nocardiaceae; genus Rhodococcus; species Rhodococcus sp. ENV425. Next base: position 888 of record NZ_PCZU01000030.1, on the reverse strand, counting down.
GAAAAGACCCCGGGACCTTCACTACAGCTTGGTATTGGTGTTCGGTTCGGTTTGTGTAGGATAGGTGGGAGACTGGGAAGCCCGCACGCCAGTGTGGGTGGAGTCGTTGTTGAAATACCACTCTGATCGTATTGGACCTCTAACCTCGGACCCTGATCGGGTTCAGGGACAGTGCCTGGTGGGTAGTTTAACTGGGGCGGTTGCCTCCCAAAATGTAACGGAGGCGCCCAAAGGTTCCCTCAGCCTGGTTGGCAATCAGGTGTCGAGTGCAAGTGCACAAGGGAGCTTGACTGTGAGACCGACAGGTCGAGCAGGGACGAAAGTCGGGACTAGTGATCCGGCACCGGCATGTGGAAGCGGTGTCGCTCAACGGATAAAAGGTACCCCGGGGATAACAGGCTGATCTTCCCCAAGAGTCCATATCGACGGGATGGTTTGGCACCTCGATGTCGGCTCGTCGCATCCTGGGGCTGGAGTAGGTCCCAAGGGTTGGGCTGTTCGCCCATTAAAGCGGCACGCGAGCTGGGTTTAGAACGTCGTGAGACAGTTCGGTCTCTATCCGCCGCGCGCGTTAGAAACTTGAGGAAGGCTGTCCCTAGTACGAGAGGACCGGGACGGACGAACCTCTGGTGTGCCAGTTGTCCCGCCAGGGGCACGGCTGGTTGGCTACGTTCGGAAGGGATAACCGCTGAAAGCATCTAAGCGGGAAGCCTGTTCCAAGATGAGGTTTCTCACCCCCTCGAGGGGGTAAGGCCCCCGGCAGACCACCGGGTTGATAGGCCGGAACTGGAAGTGCGGTAACGCATGCAGGTGACCGGTACTAATAGGCCGAGGACTTACCACAAAGAAGCTACGCGTCCACTGTGCGGTATCTGAAACAACACACTC
>NZ_PCZU01000219.1:9840-18237 GCF_002887785.1 Rhodococcus sp. ENV425 | reverse complement strand
ACGACCCCGTCCCGCCAGATCTCGACCTCCACCTCGGCCTTGGCGGTGTCCACCGAGGCGATCACCTGGCCGCGCTCGACCGTGTCACCGGGCGCGACGCGCCATTCGGTCAGGGTGCCCTCGTCCATGTCGGCGCCGAGGGACGGCAGGGTGAACTCGAACACGTCGCCTCCTCAGCTCTCGCCCATCAGGGCCTGCACGGCGGCGACGATCTTCTCCGGCTGGGGAATGGCCGCCTGCTCCAGGTGCCGGGCGTAGGGCACCGGCACCTCCTCGCTGCACACCCGCGCCACGGGTGCGTCGAGGTCGTAGAACGCCTCCTCGGCGATCCGGGCGGTCACCTCTGCGGAGAGGCCGACGCTGCGCCAGCCCTCGTCGACGACCACCACCCGGTGGGTGCGACGGACGGAGTCCACGACGGTGGCCGTGTCCAGCGGGCGCAGCACCCGCAGGTCGACGACCTCGGCCTCGATTCCGCTGCCCGCCAGGGTTTCCGCCGCGACGAGGGACTTGCCGACGGTGCCGCCGTAGGCGACGAGGGTCACGTCGCCGCCCGGCCGGAGCACCCGCGCGCTGTCGATGTCGACCGGTTCGTCGGGGTCGATGTCGGCGGTGGTGTTGTAGAGCAGTGCGTGCTCGAACACGACGACCGGGTCCGGGTCCGCGAGAGCGGGGGCGAGCATGCCGCGGGCGTCCCGCACGGTCGCCGGGGCCAGCACCCGGATGCCGGGGATGTGCGCGTACCACGCCTCGAGGCTGTGCGAATGCTGCGCGGCCAGCTGCCGCCCGGCGCCGGTGGCCATGCGGATCACGATCGGCACGGAGAACTGGCCGCCGGACATGTGGCGCAGTGCGGCGGCGGTGTTCACGATCTGATCGAGGGCCAGCAGGCTGAAGTTGACGGTCATGATCTCGACGATCGGCCGCATCCCGCCGAGTGCCGCACCGATGCCCGCACCGACGAAGCCCAGCTCGGACAGCGGGGTGTCGCGGATGCGTTCGGGTCCGAACTCGTCGAGCAGGCCCTTGGTCACGGCGTACGTGCCGCCGTATCGCCCGATGTCCTCGCCCATGAGGGACACCCGCGGATCGGTGCTCAGGGCGTCGTGCAGCGCGGCGCGCAGGGCCTCGCGGTAGCTGAGTTTCACGGTGCCTCCCCGGCCGGTGTGGTCACGTCGCGGAGCAGGTCGGACTCCGGCTCCCAGGTGCCGGCCTCGGCGAAGGCGACGGCGTCGTCGACCTCGGCCACGGCCTGGGCGTCGAGCTGCCGGAACTGTTCCTCGGTGAGCAGAGTCAGCGCCTTCAGCCGCGCCGAGAACGTGTGGATGGGGCCGCGTTCCTTCCACCGTTCGACCTCGGTCTTGTCGCGGTAGAGCTCGGGGTCGAACATCGAGTGGGCACGGAATCGGTAGGTCTGGAACTCGAGGAACATCGGTCCGCCCGTGCTGCGGACGTGGGAGACCCCGGCCCGGGCCGTCTCGTGGACGGCGAGCACGTCCATCCCGTCCGTCCGGAGTGTGGGCACCCCGAACGCGGCGGCCTTGGCGCACAGGTCGGTCTGCGACTCGGACCGGGCCAGGGCGGTGCCCATGGCGTACAGGTTGTTCTCGCAGCAGAACAGCACCGGCAGCTGCCACAGGGCCGCGAGGTTGAGCGCCTCGTGGAACGCGCCCTCCGCCATCGCCCCCTCACCGAAGAAGCACGCGGTGACCCGCGGGATCTTCTGCATCTTGTCGGCCAGCGCGAGGCCCACCGCCAGCGGCAGGCCCCCGCCGACGATCGCGTTGCCGCCGTAGAAGCGGGTCGCGGCGTCGAACAGGTGCATCGAGCCGCCGCGCCCGCGGGAGCAGCCTTCCTGCTTGCCGAACATCTCCGCCATGATCGCGTTCATGGACAGCCCGTGGATCAGGGCGTGCCCGTGCTCACGGTAGGTGCCCACGACCGTGTCGCCCGGGTCGAGCGCGTGCAGCGCGCCGACCGCCACGGCCTCCTCCCCCACGTACAGGTGCAGGAATCCGCGGATCTTGCCGGCGCCGTAGAGTTCGGCGGCCTTCTCCTCCATCCGGCGGATGCGCAGCATGTCGGCCAGCAGCGCGAGCGCGAAGTCGCGATCGTAGGGGAATCCGGCGGCGCCCCCGCCGGCCTGCTCGGTGTCGCTGGTCATCCGGCCACCTCCGGGGTCTCGAGCGTCGACGTGTCGCCTTCCGCGAGGCCGAGTTCGCGGGCCTTGAGCAGCCGGCGCAGGGTCTTGCCGCTGCGGGTGTGCGGCAGCGAGTCGACGAACGTGAGTTCCTTGGGGCGACGGCCGCACCGAGCCGGACGCGGGCGTGCCCGATCAGTTTGCGGCGCAACGCGTCGTCGGGTTCGACGCCGCGCTCGAGGACGACGAACGCCTTCACCCGTTCGCCGAGGATCTCGTCCGGCACACCGATCACGGCGGCTTCGAGGACGGCCGGGTGTTCGGCGAGCGCGCTCTCGACCTCGAACGGTCCGATGAGATGGCCGGCGGACTTGATCACGTCGTCGGCGCGGCCGACGAACCAGAAGTATCCGTCGGCGTCGCGGCGCGCGAGGTCCCCGGTGAGGTAGAGATCGCCGGCGAAGCACTTGCGGTAGCGCTCGTCCTGGTTCAGGTAGCCACGGAACATCGACGGCCAGCCCGCCCGCAGCGCCAGTTCACCCTCGGTGTCGGCGGCGGTGACCTCGTGCACCGTGCCGTCCTCGTCGCGGCGGACGATCCGGGCGTCGACGCCGGGCAGGGGCCGGCCCATCGATCCGGGCTTGATGTCGAACGCCGGCGTGTTGGCGATCATGATGCCGCCGGTCTCGGTCTGCCACCAGTTGTCGTGGATGGGCAGCCCCAGCACCTCGGTGCCCCACCACACGGCGTCGGGTGCCAACGGCTCACCGACGCTGGCGACGAACCGCAGGTTCGGGAACCGGTAGCGTCCCGCGACCTCGGGTCCGGCGCGCATGAGCATCCGGATGGCGGTGGGGGCGGTGTACCACACGCTGATCTGCTGGTCCTGCAGGATCCGGTACCACCGTTCGGCGTCGAACTCGGCTTCGTCGACGATCGAGGTGACGCCGTGCAGCAGCGGCGCGACGATGCCGTACGACGTGCCCGTCACCCAGCCGGGATCGGCGGTGCACCAGTAGATGTCGTCGGGATGCAGGTCGAGGGCGTAGCGGCCGGTGGCGTAGTGGGTGACGACGGCGCCGTGCACGTGCAGCGCCCCCTTGGGGGTGCCGGTGGTGCCGCTCGTGAAGTGCAGCAACGACGGGTCGCCGGCGGTGGTGGGTGTGGGATCGGCGGCCGGCTCGGCGGCGTCGAGCAGGGCCCGTAGGTCGAGGGTGCCGGGAACGTCGGTGGCGGCGTCGTCGTCGCCGACGAGCAGCACGTGCTCGAGGGTCGGCACCCGGTCGCGCACCCCCGCGACGCGCCGGTGGTACAGCGCCTCCGTGGTCACCAATACCTGTGCGGAGCCGAGTTCGAGGCGGGTGAGCAGGGGTTCGGGACCGAAGGCCGAGAACAGCGGGGTGACGACCGTGCCGTTGCGCAGGGCACCGAGGACGGCGATGTACAGCTCGGGGATCCGGCCGGAGAACACGAACAGCCGGTCGCCCTTGCCGATTCCGAGGTCGCGCAGGACGCGGGTGAAGCGGCGGACGCGGTCTGCGAGGTCGCCGTACGACAACTCCGTGACGTCGATACGGCCCGTCGCGTCACCGGCACCGAGGAACCGGAGGGCGGGACGGTCCCGCAGCGGGCCGTCGGCGTGCCGGTCGACCGCCGACCAGGCGATGTTGCACCCCCCGCCCGGGGGGCCCGGCACCTGCGCCGCCGCCTCGTCCCACGTGAACCGGGCACAGGTGGCCTCGTAGTCCGACAGGTTCGGCGGGACCCGCAGGTCGTCGGCCGTCTTGCGGATCACCGCGTCGCTGCTGGTCGTCACGGCCGCTCCCTCCGGTGCAGATCGCGTCGAGCCGATCATGCGCCGCCCGGAACGGCCGGCATAGGGGCATTGGTCCCTCGGGCATCCGCCGCACGGGCGTGCGGGTGCTGCCCCGGACCCGCACGGACACGACGGGGAGCCCTCCGGGCCTTCGACCGTCCCGCGTTGCCGGCGCGCAGCGGTGCATGCCGGTGTGACTCACGGTGACGGCGATCCTGCCGAGGACCCCGTCGACGCAGGCTTCGGCTTCGGGCAGCCCCACCAGCCGAAGCCTGCGTCGGCGTCGGTCGCTGACGCGGTGCGGGACCGGCTGGGCGAGAACACCATCCGGGATGTTGCGTGCCGAGAACCCGAGCCGGTCCGATCCCGGATCCGGCCCTGCCAGCGCCGCACCCCAGCCGGGTTCGGCAGATCCGCTCCGGTCCTCTCCCGTTCTCCCGTCGTTGCCCCCGGGTTGCCCAGCGGGGCAGACTGTCTGTCGACGCTGGCCTGCCGAGCCGCAGGGCATCCGAGGAGGCGATCGTGGAGCTGCACATCGTGGCGATCGACAAGCCCGACGACATGAACGTCGTCGTCGGGCAGGCCCACTTCATCAAGACCGTCGAGGACCTGCACGAAGCACTGGCCGGGGTGAGTCCCCACCTCCGGTTCGGAGTCGCGTTCTGCGAAGCCTCCGGACCTCGCCTCGTGCGCTTCTCGGGCAACGACGACCGGCTCGTCGAATTGGCCAGGCGCAACGCCCTGGCGGTCGGCGCAGGCCACTCGTTCTTCGTGTTCGTGGAGGACGGCTATCCGGTGAACATCCTGAACACGCTGAAGCAGGTACCGGAGGTATGCGGCATCTTCTGCGCCACGGCCAACGCCGTCGAGATCATCGTGGCCGAGACGGAGCTCGGCCGAGGCATTGCCGGGGTGATCGACGGGAACCCACCCCTCGGCGTGGAGACGAGCGCCGACGTCGCCGACCGCAAGGCACTGCTGCGCACGATCGGTTACAAGCTGTGACCGCCCGTGCGCCCCATGACGCGCACAGGGCCCCCGGGGCGAGGATGTAGCGCTCGTTGACCGGTCGAGGCTCGACGTCGGGGCCCGGTGTGCGTGCGATCGCCCGCCGCCCGGGATCGGGACCCACCCGCCGACCGGCTCATTGCCGCTGACCGGATCGCCGGTCCCCGTTCCCGGACCGGGCCGCACCGGCGGCGTGCATCGCCGGGCGATCCGGATGGTCGTACCGCACGACGATGTCGGCCTCCGCGGCCGCGGCGGCGTCGTGCTCGAGCAGCGGCGGGATCGTCCAGCGGTCCTCGTCGGGCGTCAGCCGGCCCAACGCGGCCCGCGACATCGCCAGGTGCACCGCGACGTCGAAGGCGAGTCCGCGACCGAGCAACATCGGGCCGGCGACCACGAGCACCTGACCGTCGGGAGCGTCCACCCGGCGGGCACGAGCCGACCGGTCCCCCGCCTCGTCCCACAACCGCGGCAGCCATCGCTTCCTTTCGTGAAGTCCCCGAACGACTTCGCGGTCGAGCGCGCCGTAGTCGAACCAGTTCGTCCGGTAGCTCTCGTAATCGGTGCGTCCGTGCTCGAAACGGAGCGAGGCCGGGCGCACGAAGTCGTGGAGCGACAGCACTGCCGCCGGCCGGCCCTCGACGCGCAGGCGCGCGGCGACCTCCTCCGCAAGGTTCAGCGGTGCGGCCGCGTCGGCGGCAGAGATCCCGACGCACACCCGTCGGCGGTGCCCGGCTGCGCGTTCGGCGATGACGCCGGCCAGATCGGCCGGGTTGATCGGGGTGAACATCGTCATCGGCCCAGTTTCCGCCATCGCAGGGCCACCCGCTCGACAGAATCCTCGGCTTCGGCGTGGTGCCGTCACCCCGCGGGCCGGACGATGATGTTGCCGACCTTGTGGCCGGAGTCCACTCGCGTGTGGGCCGATACGATCTGGTCGAGACCACCGATGTCGTCGGTGACGGCGACGAGCCGACCGGCGGCCGACAACTCCAGGAGGAACTCGACGTCCTCGGGTCGCTCGGGCGCAGCACCCGTCTTGACATCGGCGCCGGGGCGCATGGTCTCCCATAGGTTTGCCACCGCAAGCAACAGAACGCCCCCGTCGGCGAGGAGCTTCCGTCCGGACGAGGGGGTGAGGTTGCCGACAGTGTCGAGTACGACGTCGAAGCGGTCGGTCAGGTCGGACACATCGGTGACCGTGTAGTCGATGACCTTGTCGGCGCCGAGGTCGGAGACGAGGCCGAGATTGGCGGTGCTGGTGACGGCCGTGACGGTGGCGCCGAAATGCTTGGCCAGCTGAACGGCGTTGGTTCCGATCGCGCCCGACGCCCCGTTCACGAGCACAGAATCGCCACGTCCCGGTGAGGCCTTGTCTCGCAGGAAGTGCAACGCGGTGGTCCCGCCGAAGAGCAGCGCCGCCGCATCCGGGTGAGTGACCGCTGCCGGTTTGCGAACCACCCGCTCCGCCGGGACCGTGACGTATTCCGCGTGCGCCCCCATTGCGAGTCCGGTCATGCCGCACACTTCGTCGCCACGGGTGTACCCGCCGGCCCTCGCGCCGACCGACTCGACGACACCGGAGAAGGTGCCGCCCAGGATCTTTCGCCTGGGCCGGAACACGCCGAACATCAGCCGGGCGAACGGGCCGAATCCGCGGGGGAAGCGGGCCGCGCGGATCCGCGAGTCCGCGGCCGTCACGGCCGCGGCGACGACGCGGACGAGGACTTCCGTGTCCCGGGGGACCGGAGTGGGCACCTCCGCGACGCGGACGACGTGCGGTGGCCCGTACCTGTCGACGATTGCGGCCTTCATGAGCCCTCCCTTACGGATGTAAGTCTTGTCCGGGAAGACTAGGCTTACGCCTGTAAGTACGCAAGAGTCGTGAGGGAGACATGAACGAACGGCCGGGGCTGAGCCGCATCGGGATCATCGAGGCCGCGGTTCGCGTAGCCGACCGCGGCGGCCTCACCGCGGTGAGCATGCGCAACGTCGGCAAGGAACTCGGCGTGGAGGCGATGTCTCTCTACCACCACGTCGCCAACAAGGACGATCTGCTCGATGGGCTCGCGGACTGGATCTTCGCGGGAATCGTGCTGCCCGGACCGGGCGAACCGTGGCGGCCTGCGATGTTGCACCGGGCGACCTCGGCGCGGAACGTGCTCGCCCGGCATCCCTGGGCGCTGACCTTGATCGAGTCCCGCCGTTCGCCCGGTCCGTCGCTCTTGCGGCACCACGACGCCGTGCTCGGTTGCCTGCGCACGAACGGCTTCCCGGTTGCCCTTGCGTCCCACGCCTTCTCGGTGATCGACGCATACGTGTACGGCTTCGTGCTCACCGAACTGAAACTGCCCTTCGCGTCGGCGGACGGCGCCGAGGAGTTCGCCTCGGAGATCGACGTGCCGGCCGACGCCTACCCCTACCTGGCGGAAATGATCGGCGAACTGGTGATCGGAAAGGACTACTCGTTCGCGGACGAGTTCGACTACGGACTGGGGCTGATCCTCGACGAACTCGACCGCCGCCGCCGCCGGGTGGAGGAATGAGAAACGCCCCACGCGGGGACGAGGGACTGCGCGGCAGGCGGCGGACCGAGCGGTGACGGCGAGGCGCGTGTGTCCGCGCCCCCGCGGCCGGCGGGGGCTCGGACACGGTGGCCCACGTCAGCCGCGGCGCGGGAAATGACGGATCAGCCCCTCCTGCACGACCGTCGCCACGAGTTCCCCCTCGAGGGTGAAGTAGCGGCCCGTCGCCAGCCCGCGCGATCCCGCCGCGACCGGGGACTCGGTGGCGTACAGAATCCACTCGTCGAACCGGACCGGCCGGTGGAACCACATGGAGTGGTTGACGGTGGCGGCGACGATCCGGTCCAGCCCCCAGGACAGCCCGTGGGTGGTGAGGATCGAGTCGAGCACGGTGGTATCGGAGCTGTAGGCCAGGGTGGCGGCGTGCAGGAGCGCATCCTCGGGCAGCGCGCCGTCGGCGCGCATCCACACCCGGTTGTGCGAGAGACGTTCCCCGGTGCCCTTGAGGATCCAGGCGGGGTCGTTGGCGTACCGCATGTCGATCGGCTTGAGGGCGTTGACGAAGTGCGGCAGGTGATCCTCGAACCCGGACAGGTGGTCCCCGAGCGGCGGCAGCACATCGGGGTAGGGCACCTCGGGAACGCTCACCGCATGTTCGAGCCCTTTGCCCCACCGCTGGAAGGCGGCGAGCATGACGAACAGCTCCTGGCCGTTCTGGGAGGCGGTGACCATGCGGTTCGCGAAATCCCGGCCGTCGCGGTGCCGGACCACCCGGTACTCGATCGGCGCCTTGACGTCGCCGCCGCGGATGAAGTGGGCGTTGAGCGCGTGCACCGGCCGGTCCCCGACCGTGCGGCCGGCCGCGATCAGGGCCTGAGCGACGAGCTGGCCGCCGAAGGTGCGGCTGC
>NZ_PCZU01000219.1:1680-9786 GCF_002887785.1 Rhodococcus sp. ENV425 | reverse complement strand
GGTCGACGAGGACCTCGAGATCGGTCGCGGTGCGACGGCTCAATGGGTGTCCTTCTCCCCGATCCGGTGCACGTGGATCAGGTTGGTCGACCCGGAGCGGCCGGGCGGGGACCCGGCCACGATGACCACGAGGTCGCCGCGCTGGTACCGGCCGAGCGAGAGCAGCGCCGCGTCGACCTGCTGCACCATCACGTCGGTCGTGTCGACCGGCTCGACGGAGAAGGTCTCGGTGCCCCATGTCAGCGCCAGCTGGCTGCGGATGTGCGGGACCGGGGTGAACGCCAGCAGCGGCAGCCGGGTGTGCAGCCGCGCCAGGCGCCGCACCGTGTCGCCGGACTGGGTGAACGCCACCAGCGCCTTGGCGTCGAGCCGCTCGCCGATGTCGCGCGCCGCGTAGGAGATCACCCCGCGCTTGGTGCGCGGCACGTGGGTCAGCGCCGGCACCCGGGTGGGATCGGACTCCACGGCCGCGATGATGCGGGCCATCGTCCGCACCGTCTCGACCGGGTACTTGCCCACCGACGTCTCGCCGGAGAGCATCACCGCGTCCGCACCGTCGAGGACCGCGTTGGCGACGTCGGAGGCCTCGGCGCGGGTCGGCCGGGAGTTCTCGATCATCGACTCGAGCATCTGCGTGGCCACGATGACGGGCTTGGCGTTCTCGCGGGCGATCTGGATCGCCCGCTTCTGCACCAGCGGCACCTCCTCGAGCGGCATCTCGACGCCGAGGTCACCGCGGGCGACCATCACCGCATCGAACGCCAGCACGACCGCCTCGAGATTCTCGATGGCCTCGGGCTTCTCGAGCTTGGCGATCACCGGCACGCGGTGGCCCACCCGATCCATCACCTCGTGCACGAGCTCGATGTCGGCCGGGGAGCGCACGAACGACAAGGCGACGAAGTCCACGCCGAGCCGCATGGCGAACTCGAGATCCTCGATGTCCTTCTCCGACAGCGCCGGAACCGAGATGTTCATCCCCGGCAGGGACACGCCCTTGTTGTTGCTGACCGGCCCACCCTCGGTGACGCGGCAGACCACATCCCTGCCCTCGACGTGCTCGACGACCAGGCCGACCTTGCCGTCGTCGACGAGCAGGCGATCCCCCGGGCGCGCGTCGTCGGCGAGCTGCTTGTAGGTGGTCGAGACCCGGTCGTGGGTTCCCTCGACGTCGTCGACGGTGATCCGGACGATCTCGCCGGTATTCCACACCGTCGGCCCCTCGGCGAACCGGCCGAGGCGGATCTTCGGGCCCTGCAGGTCGGCGAGGATGCCGACGGCATGCCCGCTGGTATCGGAGGCCTCCCGCACGCGGCGGTAGTGGGCCTCGTGATCGGCGTGTTCGCCGTGGCTGAAGTTGAGGCGGGCCACGTCCATCCCGGCGTCGACGAGTTCCCTCAGGACCTCGGGGTCTGCCGTGGCCGGGCCCATGGTGCAAACGATCTTGGTGCGTCGGGTCACGCGGTCGAGCCTAGTACCCGTGCGGCGGTGGCGGAGCACAGCCGGTGCAGCGCCGACGCCGTGCCCGCTCGGCCGAGGGCCGACGTCCGGTTGCCCCGGGCATCGGTCCGGCCGTCCCCGTACCTCCGCCGGATGCGGCGCCCGATCTCGTCGGTGCCGGAGCGGCCCGCGGAACCCCCTGTGACGGAGACGGATCCGGCGGGGTGCGCCCGCGGCGCAGGACGGCACTCCCGTCCGGACGGCGGGGGCGGGGCACGGAAACGGCGCGGCATCGATCGCGGCCACCCCACGCGATGCATAAAATGTGTGTCATACAAGAGAGATATTCGTACCGGAGAGCCCGCTTCCCGGCGGTCCGGGTCCGCGCCGGCGTCGCCCGGGAATTGTCTCCGGCACGGAAGGTTTCCTGTGGCGATCGGGTAGATTCGGCACACCGGAGGCCATGGCAGCGAGGACACCGAACGAGGGAATCTGAAATGGAGAAAACGAGGAAGGAGCCGCTACCGCACTCCCGCCGCGGTGTCTACGGCATCTCGGTGGCCTCCGAGCTGTCCGGGGTCGATCCGCAGTCCATGCGCCTGTACGAACGCCGCGGACTGCTCAGCCCCGCGCGCACCGAAGGCGGCACCCGCCGCTACAGCGACGAGGACGTGGCGCGCCTGCGACGCATCGGCGAACTCCTCGCCGAGGGCATCAATCTGGCCGGCATCGCCCAGATCTTCCGCCTCGAGTCGAACCACGCCGAACTGGCGTCCCACAACGCACGTCTCGAATCCCACAATGCCCGGCTCGAATCGGACAAGGCTCGCCTGGAATCCGACAAGGCCCGGCTCGAGGATGCCAATGCGCGACTCGAGTCGGACAACGCGCGCCTGCGGGCGGACAACGGCAACAGCTGAGCGACCTCCAGCGGACACCCCCGGCCGCCGGACGGCGCGGGGTGTGCAATGCGCTGTCCGGCGACCGGTGATGCCTGCGCGCAGCGGCGGGCGAAGGACCCGGCCGGCGGCTCGCCCGCTCAGCGGGCTTCGTCCGCGGCCTGCCGTTCGGTGCGCGCGCCCTCGTGCGCGAGGGTTCCGGCCGAGTTCTCGAGATGTGCTCGGACGAACCACTGGAACTTCTCGAGGTCGCGCGTCTGCCCGATGAGCAGGTCCTCGGTGATCGGATCGATCTCCCCGACCTCCGAAATCGCCTTGCGGCAGTCCCCGATCACGCCGTCGTACACCAGGTCGAGGGCGGCGAGGTGGGCCTGGGCGGTGTCCCGCCCCACCGAGTAGTCGTCCCACGAGCGGTCCTTCTCGATCGCGCCCGCGGTCCCCTTCGGGGACGACCCGAGCGCGGCGATGCGTTCGGCGACGTCGTCGGCGAATCCGCGGACCGCGTCGACCTGCGGATCGATCATCTCGTGCACGCCGATGAAGTTCGGTCCCACGACGTTCCAGTGAACGTGCTTGAGGGTGAGGTGCAGGTCGTTGTAGGCGCTGAGCCGATTCTGCAGCACTTCGGCCACCCGGACGCCCTCGCTGTCGCTCAGGCCGGGGACGGTGAACTTCGCCATCTTCGATTCCTCCTACAGGCTCGTGTGTAGTACCTCCGCGGGCCGTCTCGCCGGCCCGCCGGTGTCGGCACGTAGGTGCCGGGCACCCCGCAGCCGGATTACCCCGGCACCCGGGCGCCGAAACCGCCGGCAAGCAAGCCCGTGCCACCCTCCGCGGGAAGGACATCGTCGATACCCTCCCCGTCGCACCGCACCGGGCCGGTGTTCCGCAGTAATTGCATCTTCCATTTGACAAAATTTCTATTGTGCGAGACAGATTATCTACCGGCGGGGTGCGGGGGCGTCGCTTCCCGGGATACCGAGCGCGGCGAAGTGCCTCCCCGCCCCGCCCCGAGTGATACACAAAAACTACTTGTCATAAGTACGAGTTCGACGGCAGTTGCCGGAGCGACCGGCCCCGGTGTCGAGCAAGGAGGCGCGACGCGATGACCGCAGCGGACCTGGTGGTGGTGGCCAATCGGCTCCCCGTGGACTACGACCCGTCGGCCGACGACGGGCGCGGCGGGTGGCGCCGCAGCCCGGGCGGGCTCGTCACCGCCCTGGAGCCGGTGCTGCGCGCCGCCGACGGCGCGTGGGTGGGCTGGCCCGGCGCCCCCGACGTCGCCTTCGATCCGTTCACCGAGGACGGCATCACGCTGCATCCGGTCTCCCTCACCGAAGGCGAGGTCGCCGGCTACTACGAGGGATTCTCCAACGCGACGCTGTGGCCGCTGTACCACGACGCGATCGTCGCTCCCGCCTACGACCGCACGTGGTGGCGGACATACGTCGCGGTCAACCGCCGCTTCGCCGAGGCCGCGGCCGACGCGGCCGCCCCGGGCGCGACGGTGTGGGTGCACGATTACCAGCTCCAGCTCGTGCCCAAGATGCTGCGCGACCTCCGGCCCGACCTGAAGATCGGCTTCTTCCTGCACATCCCCTTCCCGCCCACCGAGCTGTTCCTGCAACTGCCGTGGCGCACCGCCGTCGTGGAGGGCCTGCTCGGCGCCGACCTGGTGGGCTTCCACCTGCCCGGCGGCGCCCGCAACTTCCTGTTCCTGGCACAGCGGCTGCTCGGTCTGCACACGAGCGCGCACTCCGACCTGGACTCGTGCGTGGGCACCGTCGACGTCGGCGACCGGCGGGTGCAGGGCGGCGCCTTCCCCATCTCGATCGACTCGGCCCACTTCGCCGAACGCGTCCGGTCCCCCCACATCCGTGAGCGGGCCGCGCAGGTTCGCGAGGAACTCGGCAACCCCGAGACCCTGCTGCTGGGCGTGGACCGGCTCGACTACACCAAGGGCATCGACATTCGGCTCGAGGCGCTGCACGAGCTGCTCGACGAGGGCACCCTCGACCCCGAGAAGGTCGTCATGGTGCAGCTGGCCACCCCGAGTCGCGAGCGCGTGTCCGCCTACGCCCAGTTGCGCGAGGACATCGAGCGCAAGGTGGGCCACCTCAACGGCGAGTACGGGCAGCTGGGCCGGCCGGTGGTGCACTACCTGCACCGGCCCGTCGACCGCGACGAGCTCATGGCCCTGTACAGCGCGGCGGACGTCATGCTCGTCACACCCCTGCGCGACGGCATGAACCTCGTCGCCAAGGAGTACATCGCCTGCCGGACCGACGGCACCGGTGCCCTCGTCCTGAGCGAGTTCACCGGGGCGGCCAGCGAGCTGCGCCGCGCTCATCTGGTCAACCCGCACGATCTCGACGCCGTCAAACGCGCGATCGTCATCGCCGCCACCGAGGAACCGGCGACGGCGGCGCGCCGGATGCAGTCCCTGCGTACCCAGGTGCTCCACCACGACGTCGACCGGTGGGCCAACGCCTTCCTCACGGACCTGCGCGCGAGCGGATCCGGCGCCACCGCGGCCGCGAGCGCCTGAATCACAGCCGGGCGCGGGCTCGAAGCGGGGTCGGCGGCGCCGACGGAGGACGCCCTCGACCCCGGCATGCCGTGACCGTCGACAGCCCGTGCGACGGCGGAAGGGGCGATGCGGTTCGGCCGCATCGCTCCTTCCGGCCTCTGCGATCAGTCGTCGGTGGAGTTCTCGGCGGTGGGGTTCTCGGCGATTTCCGGGGCGTGCTCCCGAGTCGCCATGCCGCCGTTCCTGCCCTCGTCCACCGGGCCGGGCCGGCCCCCCTTGGGCCGGTTGCCGTCGGTCGGCTTCTTCTCCGTCACGGGGTCTCCTTCGGTCGGAAGTCCACGGTCACGGGCCGGGACGATCGACCTCACCGCGCCATGCGCCGTCGGCGACGCCGCGTTCCTCGATGAACTGCTTGAAGTGCCGCATGTCGCTCTTCACGCGGCGATCGAGGAGGCCGAGCTTGTCGGCGACGTTCTCGAAGAAGCCCTCGGGGTCGATGTCCATCTGCGCGGTGACCCGCGTGGTGGTGTCGTCGAGCCGGTGGAAGGTGATCACGCCGGCGTGGTCCGGCCCGGCGTCGGACCTCCATGCGACGCGCTCGTCGGGATGCTGCTCGGTGATCGTGGCGTCGAACTCCTTCGTCCCGCCGGCGACCTTGACGACCCAGTGGGTGTGGGTGTCGTCGATCTGGCGGATCCGCTCGACGCCCTCCATGAAACGGGGGAACTCCTCGAACTGCGTCCACTGGTTGTAGGCCGTACGGATCGGGACATGGACGTCGACCGACTCGGTGATCGTGCTCATGACGCTCCTTTCCTGCGGCGACCGGTGCGCCGCTCCCGGGTGGCCTACCCGGGCGGCCGAGCCGGGAAACGCCGGGGGTCCAGATGCAGCGACCGGGGATGGACCGGCGCCGGCAGCGCCGACTCGCCCGTGAGGAACGCGTCCACACCGCGCGCCGCCGCGCGTCCCTCGGCGATCGCCCACACCACCAGCGACGCACCGCGGTGGGCGTCGCCGCACACGAACACCCCCGGGGCCGAGGTCTGCCAGCGCTCGTCGCAGTCGAGAGTGCCCCGGACGCCGGGGGTCAGGCCGAGGGCGTCGAGGAGCGGTCCGCGCTGGACCCCCTCGAAGCCGACGGCGAGGAGGGCGAGGTCGCAGGGAATCTCGAAGGGGTCCCCGAGGGGGAGGCGGCGCGCGTCGACCTCGGCCAGTTCGAGCGCCCGCACCCGCCCACGGGAACCGACGAAGCGCTGCACCGTCACTTCGAACCGGCGGGTCCCGCCCTCCTCGTGCGCGGGCGCCGTTCGCAGCACCCACGGCGCGAGCGGCCACGGCGTGACGTCCTCGTCGCGGCGTCCGGGCGGCCGGGGCCGATAGTCGAGCTGGGTGACGGAACGCGCGCCCTGACGCAGTGCGGTGCCGAAGCAGTCGGCGCCGGTGTCCCCGCCGCCGACGATCACCACGTGCCGTCCGGCGGCGGTGAGGGCCGCGGGCCCGTCGCCCTCGCACTCGTGGTTGGCGGCGACGAGGTACTCCATCGCGGGGTGCACCCCGCCGAGTTCCCGCCCCGGGACGGCCAGGTCGCGGGCGCGGCCGGCCCCGACCGCGAGGACCACCGCGTCGAAGCCGGCCCGTAGCGTGGCGACATCCGGGTCGATCCCGGCCTCGGTGCCGGTGCGGAAGACCGTGCCCTCGGCGCGCATCTGCGCGAGGCGCCTGTCGACGAGGGCCTTGTCCATCTTGAACGCCGGGATGCCGTAGCGCAGCAGTCCGCCGAGCCGGTCGGCGCGCTCGAGGACGGTCACGGCGTGTCCGGCGCGGGTGAGCTGCTGGGCCGCGGCGAGACCCGCCGGTCCGGAGCCGACGACGGCGACGGATCTCCCGGTGCTGCGGGCCGGGGGGCGCGGCGGCACGCGGCCGTCGGCCCAGGCCCGGTCGGCGATCGCCCGCTCGATCCGTTCGACGGTCACGCCCGCGGTGTGGTCGTCCCGGGCGAGCACGCAGGCGGATTCACAGGGTGCCGGGCACAGCCGGCCGGTGAACTCGGGGAAGTTGTCGGTGGCGTGCAGCCGGTCGGCGGCCTCGGCCCACAGGTCACGACGCACCAGGTCGTTCCATTCGGGGATGAGGTTGCCGAGCGGGCAGCCGGTGCCGGCGCTGTGGCAGAAGGGGATACCGCAGTCCATGCAGCGGGCGGCCTGCTCCCGGATCGAGAGCGCCTCCTCGTCCGGGGGCTGCGCCCGGTGCACCTCCGCCCAGTCGCGAACGCGCTCGGCGGCGGGCCGGCGCGGCGGTTCGCGTCGGTCGTAGCGCAGGAATCCGCGGGGATCAGGCACCGTCGGCTCCCACCGGGGTGGGGCGCTCGCACGCCGCGGCGCGGACGCGGATCAGATCCTCGGGCACCACCGCGGTGAACCGGACCGCACTGCCGGGCCACTCGGCGAGGATCTCCCCGGCGACCGCCGATCCGGTGCGCGCGTGGTGGCGGGCGATCAGGTCACGCAGCGGAGCGAGGTCGCCGTCGTCGACGGGCTGCAGTTGCACGGAGGCGGTGTTGACGCGGCCGGGCTCGAGGTCGAGGACGTAGGCCAGCCCCCCGGACATGCCGGCGCCGAGGTTGCGGCCGGTGGCGCCGAGGATCACGACGCGGCCCCCGGTCATGTACTCGCAGGCATGGTCGCCGGTGCCCTCGCACACGGCGTCGGCGCCGGAATTGCGCACCGCGAAGCGCTCCCCCACCCGGCCGTGCAGGAACAACTCCCCGGAGGTGGCCCCGTACAGGACGGTGTTGCCGGCGACGATCTGCTCGTGCGGGTCGAACGGCGCGGCCGGGTCGGGGCGCACCACCACCCGTCCGCCGGACAGGCCCTTGGCGACATAGTCGTTGGCGTCGCCGGTGACGGTGACGGTGATGCCGACGGGCAGGAAGGCACCGAGGGACTGCCCGGCGCTGCCGTACAAATCGATCCGCACCGTGTCGTCGCTCAGGCCGGTGGGGCACCGTCGACCGGCGGTCCAGCCGAGCAGGGTGCCGACGGCGCGGTCACGGTTGGTGACGGCGGCGGTGAGATGCACGGGACGGCCGTCGTCGAGGGCGGGGGCCGCGCGGGCGATGAGGTCACGGTCCAGCGGCGCGTCGGGCGGTCCGGCGGCGGGACGGGTGCGGCGGCGCTGCGGGGGTGCCCCGAGGGCGTCGGCCGGCGGGGTGAACAGGGGTGCGAGGTCGAGTCC
>NZ_PCZU01000219.1:0-1615 GCF_002887785.1 Rhodococcus sp. ENV425 | reverse complement strand
GGCCCAGCGCCGCGAGCCGCCGGCGCACGTCCCCGGCGACGAACAGGAAGAACTGCTCCACGAATTCCGCTCTGCCGGTGAACTTCTCCCGCAGTTCGGGGTTCTGGGTGGCGATGCCGACGGGACACGTGTCGAGGTGGCACACCCGCATGAGGATGCAGCCGAGGACCACCAGGGGCGCCGTGGCGAACCCGAACTCCTCGGCGCCGAGCAGCGCCGCGATCATCACGTCGCGGCCGGTGCGCAGCCCGCCGTCGCACTGCACGGTGATGCGGTCGCGCAGGCCGCTCAGCACGAGGGTCTGCTGGGTTTCGGCGAGCCCGATCTCCCACGGGGTGCCGGTGTGCTGCAGGGCGGTGAGCAGGGCCGCCCCGGTGCCGCCGTCGTGGCCGGAGATCAGCACCACGTCGGCATGGGCCTTGGCGACGCCGGCGGCGACGATGCCGACGCCGACGCCGCTGACGAGCTTGACGTGGATGCGGGCCTGCGGGTTGGCGCACCGCAGGTCGTGGACGAGCTCGGCGAGGTCCTCGATGGAGTAGATGTCGTGGTGCGGCGGCGGGGAGATCAGTCCGACGCCCGTGGTGGCGTGCCGGGTACGGGCGATCCACGGGTACACCTTGTGGCCGGGAAGCTGGCCACCCTCACCGGGTTTCGCTCCCTGCGCCATCTTGATCTGCAGGTCGGTCGCGTCGGCGAGGTAGGCGGCGGTGACACCGAAGCGGCCGCTGGCGACCTGCTTGACGGCGCTGCGGCGCAGCGGGTCACCGAGGCGGTCGGGATCCTCCCCGCCCTCCCCCGAGTTCGACCGGCCGCCGAGGCGGTTCATCGCGACGGCGAGGGTCTCGTGCGCCTCACCGGAGATCGAACCGTAGCTCATCGCCCCCGTGGCGAAGCGGCGCACGATGTCCTCCACCGGCTCGACCTCGTCGAGCGGGATCGGATCCGCGGCGACGGTGCGCAACAGCCCGCGCAGGGTTCCGCCCGCGGCGGCGAGCCGGTCGATCTCGGCGCAGTACCGCGCGTAGACGTCCACCCGCCCGGTGCGGGTCGCGTGCTGCAGCAGGAACACCGTCTCCGGGGTGAACAGGTGAGGTTCGCCGTCGCGTCGATACCGGTAGACGCCCCCACTGTCGAGAGCCGTTTCGGCGCACCGGTTCTCGAAGGCGGTCCGGTGCCGGCGACGGGCGTCGCGGGCCAGGTCGGCGAGGCTCGCGCCGCCCAGCCGGGAGACGGTGCCGGGAAGATACGCGTCCACGACCTCGCGGGCAAGGCCGACGGCCTCGAATGTCTGCGCCGCCGTGTACGAGGCGAGGGTGGAGATTCCGAGCTTGGCCATCACCTCGCGAACCCCGGAGACGACGGCGCGCCGGTAGTTCGCCGCGGCCGTCGCCGGGTCCGTGCCGGGGATGCGCCCGGCGGCCGCGAGTGAGCGCACGGTGTCGAGGGCGACGTAGGGGCACACCGTCGCGGCGCCGAATCCGACGAGCGCGGCCACGTGGTGGACCTCGCGCGCATCCCCGGATTCGGCGATCAGCGCGACGCGGGTGCGCCGCCGCGTGCGGACGAGGTGGTGGTGCACGGCGGAGACGGCGAGCAGGGAGGGGATGGGGAC
>NZ_PCZU01000218.1:20894-22724 GCF_002887785.1 Rhodococcus sp. ENV425 | reverse complement strand
CGTCCGGATCGGGCTCGGGCGGCTGCTCGCCGAGCAGCTCGTCGAGCAGCGACTCGTCCATGCCGGGCTCGTCGAACGGATTGCGGCGACGACGGTGCGGCAACGCCAGCCGCGCCGCCACCGCGATGTCCTCCCGCGTCACCTCGTCGCGGCCCACCCACGCCGCATGCGCGACGGCGGTCTTCGCGGTGACCAGGTCGGCGCGCATCCCGTCGACGTCGAACGCCGCGCACACCTCCGCGATCGCGACGAGCGCGTCGTCGTCGAGCCGCACCTGCGGCAGCCGGTCGCGGGCCTGCGCCAACCGCCGCGTCAGCGCCGCCTCGGCGTCGGCCCACCGCGCGACGAACGCGTCCGGGTCGGCGTCGAACGCCAGGCGCCGCCGCACGATCTCCGCCCGCACCTGCGGATCGCGGGGCGCGGCCACCTCGACGGTGAGGCCGAAGCGGTCGAGCAGCTGCGGCCGCAGCTCACCCTCCTCCGGGTTCATCGTGCCGACCAGCACGAACCGGGCAGCGTGCGAGACCGACACCCCGTCGCGCTCGACGGAGCAGCGGCCCATCGCGGCGGCGTCGAGCAACAGGTCCACCAGGTGGTCGTGCAGCAGATTGACCTCGTCGACGTAGAGCACCCCGCGGTGCGCCCGGGCGAGCAGGCCGGGCTCGTACTCGGCGGTGCCCGCCGACAGCGCCTTCTGCAGGTGCAGGGAGCCGGTGACGCGGTCCTCGGTGGCACCGACCGGCAGCTCCACCAGCCGCGCCGGACGGGTCTGCGCCGCCGCACCGCCCGGGTGCGGCCCGTCGGGGCACGCCGGGTCGGGGGCGGCGGGATCGCACGCGAAGCGGCAGCCGGTGACCTCGGTGACCTGCGGCAACAGCGCGGCCTGGGCGCGTACGGTGGTCGACTTGGCGGTGCCCTTCTCGCCGCGCACGAGCACCCCGCCGATCGACGGCGAGACCGCGCACAGGGACAGGGCCAGCGCCAGGTCGTCGGAGCCGACGACGGCACTGAACGGATACACGTGCACTCGAACCTCCACAGGCTCCCGCTGGGATGTCTTCTCGGCAGCTGAAATCGAGGCCGGTATTCGGACTTCCCGGTCGAACGCCGTGCGATCGCCTTCCCGGACCGGCCGGTCCAGTGGCTGCGCGTGTTGCGCGTGATCGACGACTCCCGGGTCACCGCAGCGGGCCTGTGCCGGATTCGCACCGGCTTCCCGATTATCCCCGTGAGGGGCACCTCGATTGTCTTGCCGCCGCCGAGTCTAACCGCACCGGCTAGGGTTCGACGCCATGGGTTCACAGATCACCGTCGTCGGCATGGGCGCCGACGGCTGGGACGGCCTGCCGCCGCCCGCCCGCGACGCGGTGCTCGGCGCGCAGGTCCTGCTGGGCGGGCGCCGTCACCTGGCGCTGCTGCCCGAGACCGGCGCCGTCCGGGAGCCGTGGCCCTCCCCGCTGCGCGACGGGCTCGGCGCGCTGCTCGAGCGCCATCGCGACCGGCGGATCGTCGCGGTCGCCTCGGGCGACCCCCTCGTCTCCGGCATCGGCTCCACGCTCATCGCCCACCTCGGCGCCGCCGCGGTGACGGTGCTGCCCGCGGTGTCATCGGTGGCCCTGGCCCGCGCGCGGATGGGGTGGAGCGCCGAGTCGGTGGACGTGGTGACGCTGGTGGGCCGCGACGTGCACGCCGTCCGCCGCGCATTCGGGCGGGGCCGGCGGCTGATCGTGCTCTCCTCCGACGGCGGCACGCCCGCGCAGGTCGCGGACCTGCTGCGCCGCGACGGCTTCGGGGCGAGTGTGCTGACGGTGCTCTCCGACCTCGGTGCCC
>NZ_PCZU01000218.1:15662-20869 GCF_002887785.1 Rhodococcus sp. ENV425 | reverse complement strand
CCCGCCGCAGCGCCACCGCCGACGAGTGGTCCGGCGACGCCCCCGCCCTCAACGTGGTCTGCGTCGAATGCCGGGGCGCGGAGGGCTATTCCACCGCGCCGGGCCTGCCCGACGACGCGTTCGAGCACGACGGGCAGATCTCCAAGCGCCCGATCCGGCTCGCCGCGGTGTGCGCGCTCGCGCCCCGACCGGGGCAGTTGCTGTGGGACGTCGGCGCCGGCGCCGGTTCGGTGGGGATCGAATGGGCCCGTACCGATCCGCGCTGCCGCGCCGTCGCGATCGAGCGCGACGAGGGGCGTGCGGAGCGGATCGTGCGCAACGCCGCGCGGCTCGGCGTCCCGTCGGTCGCGGTGGTGCGCGGCCCCGCCCCGGCGGCGCTCGACGGCCTCGACACCCCCGACGCCGTCTTCGTCGGCGGCGGCGGATCGATTCCCGGTGTGCTCGAAAAGTGCTGGGAGGAACTGCGTCCGGGAGGACGGCTGGTCGCGCACGCGGTGACGCTCGAGACCGAGGCGACGCTGGTGCAGTGGTGGAAGACCCACGGCGGGGAGCTGACCCGGCTGACCGTGGAGCAGGCCGCACCCCTCGGCGGGTTCAGCGGCTGGCAGGCGCTGCGCCCGGTGGTGCAGTGGCAGGTGACGAAAGGCGAGAAATGACAGTGCACTTCGTGGGATCCGGGCCGGGTGCGGCCGACCTGCTGACGCTGCGGGCGGCGCGGCTGCTGAGCGAGGCACCGGTGGTGCTCTACGCCGGCACCTACCTCGACGCCGAGGTGCTCGCGCACTGCCGGCCCGACACGGAACTCGTCGACACCCAGCACCTGGACCTCGACGAGATCACCGCGCACCTGGTGGACGCGCACCGGCGCGGCCTCGACGTCGTCCGGTTGTGTTCCGGTGACCCGTCGCTGTATTCGGCCCTGACCGAGCAGACGCGCCGGCTCGACGCGGCCGGGGTGCCCTGGGACGTGACCCCCGGCGTGCCGGCCTACGCGGCCGCCGCCGCGACCCTCGGCGCGGAGCTGACCGTGCCCGAACTGGTGCAGACCGTGGTCCTCACCCGTACCCGGGCACGATCCACGGCGATGCCCGACACCGAGTCCCTGGCGCGCGTCGCGGGACTGCGCGCCAGCCTGGTGCTACACCTGGCGATCACCCGCATCCGCGCCCTCGCCGAGGAACTGAGCGGCGAGTACGGCGCCGACTGCCCGGCCGCGGTGGTGGCGTTCGCGTCCCGCCCGAACGAGCTGGTGCTGCGCGGCACCCTCGCCGACATCGCCGACCGGGCCGAGGCGGCGGGACTGAAGCACACCGCGGTGATCGTCGTCGGCCGGGCCCTGGGCGTGCGGGCGCAGCCGGACGTCGCGTGCTCGCATCTCTACGACCCGGCGCGGGATCGCACGGAATTCACGCGCTGACCCGGAATCCGCGCCCGCCGCGGTGGGCGCGGATTCCGGTGTACCGCACGGATGTCAGGAATCGGAGCGCACCGACCGCGCCGTCCACACCGCGCCGGCGTCGGTGACCGTGGTCCCGGACGATCCCACGATGAGCAGGCACTTCATGTCGATCGTGGCCGGGTCGAGCTTCTCGAGCGTGGTCACCTCGAGCGACTCGCCGGGGCGGCCGACGTCGCGGCCGACCACGACGACGGTGTCGGCCGGCCGGTGCCGCAGCAGCACGGCCTGGGCCTGCGCGACCTGCGTGGTCCGCGACCGCGACGCCGGGTTGTACAGACCCAGCACCAGGTCCGCCTGCGCGACGGCCGCGAGCCGCCGCTCGATCACCTCCCACGGCTTGAGCCGGTCGGACAGGCTCATCACGGCGAAGTCCCCGCCGATCGGGGCGCCCGCCCGCGCGGCCACCGCCTGGATCGCCGACACCCCGGGTAGCACGCGCACCGGCAGCTCGGCGAACCGCGGATCCTGCGCGGCCTCGAACACGGCCGACGCCATCCCGAACACCCCGGCGTCGCCGCCCGAGACGACGGCCACCCGTTCCCCGGACAGCGCCAGCTCGAGCGCGAACCGGGCCCGGTCCACCTCGACGGTGTTCCCGCTCGCGTGCCGCCGCTGGCCCGGGCGGACCGGCACGCGGTCGACGTAGGGCCCGTAGCCGACGATGTGGTCGGCGGATGCCAGCGCGGCGGCGGCCTCGGGGGTGAGCCACTTCTCATCCGCGGGGCCGAGACCGACGACGAGGAGCTCCCGGGCAGCGACCGCCTCGGGAGCATCGGCGACGACGGGCCGGGACCGGTCGGTGATATTCCGGTTGCGCGGCGCCCGGTCGCCGGGGGTGAGGATCACCGAGAAGTACGGCACCGCGTCGGCGTCGACCTCGGCGACGGGGACGATGCGCTGCCCGCCCATCGACGCGCGCTCGACGTACACCGCGTCGTCGAGCCGGCCCGCCTGGGCGAGCGCGCTGCGGACCGCGGGGAAGGTACGGCCCAGCTTCATGATCGCGGCGCCGTCCGTGTCGGCGAGACGGCGCGCCAGCTCCGGCTCGGGCAGCGTGCCGGGCAGCACCGTGAGCACGTCGGTGCGCCGCACCAGCGGTTCCGCCGCGGCCGCGGCGGCCGCGGACACCGACGTCACGCCCGGAACCACCTCGGTCGCATAGCGATCCGCGAGCCGGTCGTGCAGATACATGTAGGAGCCGTAGAACAGCGGATCGCCCTCGCACAGCACGACGACGGTGCGGCCGGCGTCGAGGTGGGCGGCCAGGCGCGCCGCGCACTCGTCGTAGAAGTCGGCGATGGCGCCGTCGTAGCCGCCGGGATGGTCGGTGGTGCCGGTGGTGACCGGGTAGATCAACGCCTCCTCGATCACCCCCTCCCGGATCAGCTCGGCCGCAATGCCCCTCGCGATGGAGCGGCCGTGGGTGCCCGAGTGGTAGGCGATCACGTCGGCCTGCTCGATCAGCCGCGCCGCCTTGCGGGTGATCAGCTCGGGATCGCCGGGGCCGAGCCCCACGCCGTAGAACCGTCCGGTGTCGTTCACTCCGCCTCCTGGGCCAGGGCATTGATCGCGGACGACGCCATCGCCGAACCCCCGCGGCGTCCCCGCACCACCAGGTAGGGGAGCTGCAGCGGATGCGCGGCGAGCGCCTCCTTGGACTCGGCGGCGCCGATGAACCCGACCGGCACCCCGACGATCGCGGCGGGCCGGGGGCCGCCGGCGTCGATCAGCTCGAGCAGGTGGAACAGCGCGGTGGGGGCGTTGCCGATCGCGACGACCGCGCCGTCGAGCCGGTCCTCCCACAGCGAGACCGCCGCGGCCGAGCGGGTGGTGCCCCACGCCGCCGCGAGGTCCGGCACCCGCGGATCGCGCAGAAGGCACAGCACCTCGTTGTCCGCGGGTAGCCGCGTGCGCGTCACCCCGGACGCGACCATGTGGGCGTCGGTGAGGATCGGCGCGCCCGCCCGCAGCGCCCCGCGCGCCGCCGACACCAGGTCCGGATGGATCGCGAGGTCGCGGGTCAGGTCGGTCTGGCCGCACGCGTGCACCATCCGCACCGCCACCTTCTCGGCGTCGGCGGGGATCGCGGACAGGTCCGTCTCGGCACGGATCGTCGCGAACGACCGGACGTAGATGTCGGCGCCGTCGGTGACGTAGTCGTAGCGCCGGGGTGGGGGAGTGGGCGTCATGGGCGGGTCCTCGCGAACAGGAGGGTATGTGGGAAATTCGGGGCGCCACAGGATCGTTCGCATCCCACGACGTGGAGGTGCCCGGCCGGGGGCGCGCCGGCGACGGCACGCCGGGCCGCGGAACGGGTGTCGCCCTCGGCGAGGCTACACCCCGGCGCGCCGGCGCACGCGGTGGTGCGGGTCCACGGCGACGCACCGTCGAGCACGAACCCGGCGTCGCGCAGCGGCTGCGGATCGGGTTCGCCGGCGAGGACGAGGCCGCGCCACGGCGTGACGATCACCTCCGACTCGGGCAGCGCCGCCACCATCGCCGGCGAGAGGATGCCCAGCGGGACCAGCGCCGAGACCGCTCCCGGCAGGGGGCCGTACGGCATCGTGTACCGGGCGGCCGGCGGCAGCGGCGCGCCGCCCCCGAGCTCGGCCCCCGCCTCGGGCAGCTGGTGCACGTGCCAGCGGGTGCCGCGCACCGCCGCGAACCGTCGCGCCAGGTCGAT
The DNA here is from genome assembly GCF_002887785.1 of Rhodococcus sp. ENV425. Lineage (NCBI taxonomy): Bacteria > Bacillati > Actinomycetota > Actinomycetes > Mycobacteriales > Nocardiaceae > Rhodococcus > Rhodococcus sp. ENV425. The sequence goes on along the minus strand of NZ_PCZU01000218.1, from coordinate 16,727 downwards.
CAGCGTGTCGACGACCCGGTCGGCCGGGACCACCGGACCGCAGAGCCGGCCGATCGCGATCTCGAACGACCCCGAGTCGGCGGCCACCGCGGCGAGGTCGCAGCGCAGGGCCGCGACGTCGCCGCGACCGTCGTCGAGGCCGAACAGGAACCGGCCCGGCAGCTGCGCGAGCACGGGTTCGGCGCACAGGGCGGCGTCGAGCGCGCCGATCAGCGGACGGAGGTCGGCGCGTCCTCCGACGATCCCGGACAGCGGCGAGGCGACGACGTTGCGGACCCGTTCGTGCGACGGTGCCGGCAGGAACCCGGCCGCCGCCACCGCGTCGACGAGGCCGGCCGGCACACCGCCGCACTCGTCCACCGTGACGCCCCTGAGCTGCAGGTTTCCGCGCGAGGTGAGGTGGATATCGCCGTCCGCGAAGGCGGTCGACGCCGCCGACAGCGCCCGCAGTCCACCGTCCGGGAGCCTGCCGCCGGGCGCGCGCAGCCGCACCAGCGCGCCGTCGGCGGCGAGGTGGGGGCGCAGCAGACCGGGGCACCGGTCCGGGGGAAGGTCGGCCATGGGGGCACATGGTTGCACACGACGAGGAAGCGGTGCGTTACGCTCCACCTGCCGTGGTGCTCGGGAAGCCGGTGTGAGACCGGCGCGGCCCTCGCCACTGTGAGCGGGTAGGTGCTCGCCCTCGTCCGGACCGGTCCGCCGGTCCGGAGACCACTGGACGGAAGTCCGGGAAGGTCGGCGCGGCAGCGATGATCCGTCAGCCAGGAGACCGGCCACGGCGCGGGAAGTCCACGAGGGTTTGGAGACTGAACATGGCTGATTTCGTGCTGCGCAGGGGCGATCGGGAACTGCGCGGGGCCCGGTCGTGACGCGGCTCGCGCTGCTGTCCACGTCGGACACCGACCTGCTGTCGGCGCTGAGCTCGGACGCCGAGTACGCGCTGGGCAACCCGTCGCGCCTCGACGTCGAGACCGAGCTTCCCCGCCTCCTCGACGGCGCCGACCTGGTGATCGTCCGCATCCTGGGCTCCGTCCGGTCCTGGCAGAACGGTATCGACGCGGTCCT
>NZ_PCZU01000218.1:14119-15622 GCF_002887785.1 Rhodococcus sp. ENV425 | reverse complement strand
GGCGAGCAGCTGCCCGACGCCGAGCTGATGAGCCACTCGACCGTCCCCGTCGGTATCGCCACCGAGGCGCACGCCTACCTCGCGCAGGGCGGGCCCGCGAACCTCGCCCAGCTGCATGCCTTCCTGTCCGACACCGTCCTGCTCACCGGCGAGGGCTTCGAGCCGCCGGCCGCGCTGCCCGCGTGGGGCAGCCACGCGCCCGCCGCGACCGATCCCGGCCTGCCGCGGGTGGGCATCCTCTACTACCGCGCCCACGAGACCAGCGGAAACACCCGTTTCGTCCGCGATCTCGCGCAGGCGGTCGACGCCACCGGCCGCGCCGTGGCCGTGCCGATCTTCTGCTCCACGCTGCGCGGTGCCCCCGCGGACCTGCTGGCCGAGCTCGGCACCCTCGACGCCCTGATCGTCACGGTCCTCGCCGCCGGCGGCACCCGCCCCGCCACCGTCTCCGCCGGCGGCGACGACGATGCCTGGGACGTCGAAGCGCTCGCCGCCCTGGATGTCCCGATCCTGCAGGCGCTGTGCCTGACCTGGGGACGCGACGCGTGGGCCGACTCCGACGAGGGTGTCTCCCCGCTCGATTCCGCGACGCAGATCGCCGTCCCCGAGTTCGACGGCCGCATCATCACCGTGCCGTTCTCGTTCAAGGAATTCGGCGCCGACGGCCTGCCCCGCTACGTCACCGACCCCGAACGCTGCCGCCGCGTCGCCGGCATCGCCGTCGCGCACGCCCGCCTGCGGCGCATCCCGCCCGCACGGCGGCGCCTGGCGATCATGCTCTCGGCGTATCCGACGAAGCACTCCCGGGTCGGCAACGCGGTCGGCCTGGACACCCCGGTGTCCGCGATCCGGCTGCTGCGCGCGCTGCGGGAGCGCGGCTACGACCTCGGCGACGGCTTCCCGGGCCTCGACACCGCGGACGACGCCGAGGCGGGCAACGCGCTGATCCATGCCCTGATCGCCGCGGGCGGGCAGGACGAGGAATGGCTCAGCGCCGAGCAGATGGCGGGCAACCCGGTCCGGGTGAGCGCGGCGCAGTACCGCGAGTGGACGGCGGACCTGCCCGCGGAACTGACCGACGCGATGACCGAGGCGTGGGGCGCGGCCCCCGGCGAGCTGTTCGTGGACCGGCAGTCCGCTCCCGAGGGCGAGATCGTCCTGGCCACCCTGCAGGCCGGCAACGTGGTGCTGATGATCCAGCCGCCCCGGGGGTTCGGGGAGAACCCCGTGGCGATCTACCACGATCCGGACATGGCGCCGTCGCACCACTACCTCGCCGCGTACCGGTGGGTGGAGAACGGCTTCGGCGCCGACGCCGTCGTCCACCTCGGCAAGCACGGCTCGATGGAGTGGCTGCCCGGCAAGAACGCCGGCCTGTCCGCGGCCTGCGCGACCGACGCCGCCATCGGCAATCTCCCGCTGATCTACCCGTTCCTGGTCAACGACCCGGGCGAGGGGGCCCAGGCGAAGCGCCGCGCCCACGCCACCATCGTCGACCACCTC
>NZ_PCZU01000218.1:8667-14099 GCF_002887785.1 Rhodococcus sp. ENV425 | reverse complement strand
CCCGCCGATGGCGCGCGCCGAGTCGTACGGCGACATCGCCCGTCTCGAGCAGTTGCTCGACGAGTACTCGAACATCGCGGCGATGGACCCGGCCAAGCTGCCGGCGATCCGCGCCCAGATCTGGACGCTGATCCAGGCCGCCAAGCTCGACCACGACCTCGGGCTCGAGGACCGCCCGCACGACGCCGAGTTCGACGACTTCCTGCTGCACGTCGACGGCTGGCTGTGCGAGGTGAAGGACGCGCAGATCCGCGACGGCCTGCACGTGCTCGGCACGGCACCCGTCGGCGAGGCCCGCGTGAACCTGGTGCTGTCGGTGCTGCGGGCCGCCCAGGTGTGGGGCGGGCGGGCCCACGCCGTGCCCGGTCTGCGCACCGCCCTCGGCCTGAAGCCGGACGCGCCGCTCACCGAGACCGACGCGGTCGAGGCGCAGGCCCGGGCACTGGTGCAGGGCATGGAGGACGCCGGCTGGCAGGCGGATAGCGCCGCCACGGTCGTGCAGTCCGTGCTGGGCGGGGCGGACCCGGAGGTCGAGCGGGTGCTCGCCTTCGCCGCCGAGCAGGTCGTGCCGCGCCTGGCACGCACCACCGACGAGCTCGACGCGGTGCTGCACGCCCTCGACGGCGGCTACGTGCCCGCCGGCCCGTCCGGATCGCCGCTGCGCGGCCTGGTCAACGTGCTGCCCACCGGCCGCAACTTCTACACCGTCGACCCGAAGGCGGTGCCGAGCCGGCTCGCCTACGACACCGGCGTGGCGCTCGCGAACAACCTGCTCGACCGGTACCGCGCCGACACCGGCGGCTATCCGCCCTCGGTCGGCCTGTCGGTGTGGGGGACCTCCGCGATGCGCACCTCCGGCGACGACATCGCCGAGGTCCTCGCCCTGATCGGCATGCGCCCGGAATGGGACGCCGAGTCCCGGCGGGTGCGCGAGCTGACCGTGATCCCGCTCGACGAGCTCGGCCGGCCGCGCATCGACGTCACCGTCCGCATCTCCGGGTTCTTCCGCGACGCCTTCCCGCACGTCGTCGCGATGCTCGACGACGCGATCCGCACCGTCGCGGCCCTCGACGAACCCGACGAGCTGAACTACGTGCGCGCGCACGCCCGCCGCGACGAGGCCGAGCACGGCGACCCCGAGCGCGCGGTGCGCCGCATCTTCGGGTCCAGGCCCGGCTCCTACGGCGCCGGCATCCTGCCGCTCATCGACTCCGGAAACTGGCGCAGCGACGCGGATCTCGCCGAGGTGTACACCGCGTGGGGCGGCTTCGCGTACGGGCGGCACCTGCACGGCGTCCCGGCCGCGGACGACATGCGCGCCAACTACCGGCGGATCGCGGTGGCGGCGAAGAACACCGACACCCGCGAGCACGACATCGCCGACTCGGACGACTACTTCCAGTACCACGGCGGCATGGTCGCCACCGTCCGGGCGCTCACCGGTGCGGATCCGAAGGCCTACATCGGCGACTCGACCACCCCCGACCAGGTCCGCACCCGCTCGCTGGCGGAGGAGACCGCCCGTGTGTTCCGGGCCCGGGTCGTCAACCCGCGCTGGCTCGCGGCGATGCGCCGGCACGGCTACAAGGGCGCGTTCGAGCTCGCCGCCACCGTCGACTACCTGTTCGGCTACGACGCCACCGCCGGGGTCGTCGCCGACTGGATGTACGAAACCCTCGCCCGCACCTACGCCCTCGACTCCGAGAACCAGCGGTTTCTGCGCGAGGCCAACCCGTGGGCGCTGCGCGGCATCGTCGAACGGCTCACCGAGGCCGCCGACCGCGGCCTGTGGGCCGAACCGGATCCGGCGACGCTCGCGGAACTGCAGCAGGCCTACCTCGATGTGGAGGGCGACCTCGAGGACCGCGCGTGAGGAGGCGGCTGCGGCTGATCGGGATCGGGCCGGGCGGGCCCGACGACCTCACCGTGGCCGCGGTCCGGGCGCTGAACGACGTCGACGTCTTCCTCGTCGCCGACAAGCAGCGCGGCGTCGACGACCTCGTCGCGGTGCGGGAGGAGATCTGCCGTCGCCACATCGCCGGCGACTACCGGACGATCCCGGTGCCGGACCCGCCGCGGGACCGCGCCCCGTCCGCCTACGGCACCGAGGTGCGGGACTGGCACGCCGCCCGGGCCGCCGCCTACGAGACGGTGCTGCGCGAGCAGGTTGCCGAGCACGAGACCGCCGGATTCCTCGTGTGGGGCGATCCGAGCCTGTACGACAGCACGATTCGCGTCGTCGAGCGCATCCGTGACCGGGGCGTGCTCGACGTCGACTACGACGTGATCCCCGGGGTGAGCAGCGTGTCGCTGCTCGCGGCGCGGCACCGGCTGGTGCTCAACCGGATCGGCGGCCCGATCGTCGTCACCACGGGCCGCCGGCTCGCGCAGGAGGTGGCGGCCGGCGGTGACAACCTCGTCGTCATGCTCGACGGTGCGCTGGAATGCGCCCGGCTCGAAGGTGATTGGCGCATCTGGTGGGGCGCCGACCTCGGCACGTCCGACGAGGAACTCGTCGCCGGCCCGCTGCGGGAGGTGCTGCCGGACATCGAGCGGGCCCGCGCCCGCGCGAAGGCCGCGCGCGGCTGGGTGATGGACACCTACCTGCTACGTCGCGCGGACGGCGACGGCGTCGTCTCCTGACCGCACGCCGAGGAATGCGCCGACCCGGTGCGGCCGATTCGGCGGGGAAATGTACGCCGCGTCCCCCCGGCGCGCAGGGGATCCGTGCACACGGGACATCCGCGCGCCGAGGAACGGCGCGCGGATGCCCCGTCAGAGCACGGGCGTGGTCACCGGATGCGGGTGCCGGTCCGTGGGGGAGCGGCTGAGCACGACGGGCAGCCACTGCGAGGTCAGCGCCACCATGCCGAGCCAGGACAGCACCATCCCGGCGCCGGGGGCGTGCGGGGTCTCGACCGGCATGCCGTTCTGCGACCAGTAGCCGAGCAGCCCGAACAGGGACGCCAGTCCGGAGCCGAGCATCGACGCCGACGCGAGCCGCCAGCGGTGCGTGCACAGCGCCGCGGTGGACGACACCACGCCGAACACCAGGGCGAGGCTCACGAAGATCCGCATCGGCACCGTCGTCGTGGCGTCGTGCCCGAACCACGTGCCGAGCACCGTCCACGACCATTCCGTATCCGACTGCGGCAGAAGCAGACCCAGCACCACCGCGACGATGCAGGCGACGAGGACACGGTGCCGCCGACCGGCGTCGAACTCGCCGGCGACCTTTCGTTCGATGCGGGCGAACTCCTTACGGTACGCGGACAGATCGTCGCTCACCGGCACTCCTCGTCGATCGGCACACGAGGGACCATTATGCGCGCCCCCGCATGCGCCACCCGACGGCGGTGTCGACGACGAGGAACGCCAGCAGGCTCAGCCCGAGCACCGGGGCGAACCAGCCCACGACCGCGGCCGCGACGCCGATCGCGACCGCCGGACCTGCGCCGATGCGGCGCAGCGCGCCGCGTGCCGGGGCCCGGCCGACGGCCCACGCCGACCCTCGCGTGGGCCGTCGCCGCCACCACATCACGTAGCCGCGCAGCACGACCGTGATCAACGCCACCGCCAGCAGCGCCAGGGCGACCTGCGTGACGAGCCCGAACATGATGCCCATGTGGAGAGTGATCGACCACCACGTCAGCTGCGCGGCGAGCGGCCAGTCCGCGAACCGCGACACGTCGACGACCTCGCCGGTCGCGCCGTCGACGGCGACCGAGTCGATGCCGTACACCCAGGGCTGGCGGGTTTCGGCGACGGTGAACGCGGTGCCGGGGCGCGCCGGGATCGAGGCCTCGACGACCCCGGTCAGTCCCGCGGCGGCGGCCGTGTCCAGCACCGAGTCGATCCGGGCGATGTTCGCGTCGAGCAGTCCCGGGTCGGCGGCGTGCCCGGCGTGGCCGCCGTGCCCCTCGTGGCCCGTCGCGGCCGCGGCGCCGCCCCCGGTCAGGGTCGCGTCGACGGTCGGCGTCTTCCAGTGCAGCGCGGCCCGCAGCTCGGCGATGTTGTCGCCGGCGAACCGGGACCAGGTCAGGCCGGTCGCGGACAGGAACACCAGGCCCACCGCGATCCACACGCCCACCACGCCGTGCCAGCCGAGGGTGCGGGACCGGCCGGTGGCGGTGCGGTCGACGGTGAGCAGGCGTGCCTGGGCGTGGCGGGCACGCACCGTGCGGTAGCGGCGCACCCACAGGTACACGCCGCCGAGCGCGATCACCCACATCCAGGACGCGGCCAGCTCGCTGTAGAGGCGGCCGGGCTCGCCGAGATGCAGGTGCCGGTGCAGCTGCGAGATCCAGGTCCGGACCGGCAGCGCGCTGCTGCTGCCGTAGACGGCCAGCTCACCGAGCGGCCGCGCGGTGACCGGGTCGACGAAGACGGCGAGCCGCTGCGACTCGCCGAGGCTCGGGTCGGCGAACAGGACCCGGGTGGTCTCGCCGGGGGCCGCGGCCGGCCGCACCGCGGTGACGGTGAGATCGGGGCGCTGTCCGGCGGCCACCCGGATCTGCTCCGCCACCGGCACGGCCGGACCGGTGGCGTCGGTGTGCAGCTGGTCGCGGTAGACGAGCTGCTCGATCGTCGGGGCCAGGGCGTAGAGGCCGCCGCTGACCGCGGCGATCAGGATGAACGGGGCGACGAGGATGCCGGCGTAGAAGTGCAGCCGCAGCATCAGCGGGCGCAGCGCGGGCGCCGCGGAACGGTCCGGGCCGGAACGGGGTGGGACGGGACGATCCGTCCCGAGGTCGGTCGTGGACATGCGAATGCTCGTTTCGATCGTCGGTGGCGACGGCAGCGCGCAGCGCCGTATCGAGGGGCGGCGCACCGCGCCGGGCGTCGGCACACGGGGAAGGCCGCCGCGGCGTACGGGCCACGGCGGAACGGGATCGGGTCAGGCGGTGCGGGGCGGACCCCGGGTGCCGGCCTGCGCGGAAACGAGCACCCGCAGCACGAGACGTGCCCGGTGCGACGGCGTGGCCACCCACAGCGGCGCATGCGCCGGGGGCGGGGTGAGCACCGCGGCGACGATGCGCCGCAACACGCCGAGCGCCGCGGCACAGCCCTGCTCGGCCGCCCGGATCAGGGCGGCGGAGACGACGAGGGCCGCGGCGTGGGCGCCGAGCATCGCGGGCGAGAGCCCGGGGCCGTGGGCGTGCTCGGCGGTGAGGGTGAGGACGGTATGACCGACGATCTGTCCCGCCCCCAGGGTGAGCACCAGGGCGGGCAGCAGCCGGGACGGCCGGATGGCGGACACCGCGGCGCCGAACGCGGCGCAGGCGGCGATCAGCAGCACCACCGACGACTGGGACGGAATTTCGCCGCCCGCCAGGCCGTGGGCCGCGACGGAGACCGCGGCGGAGGTCGAACCCACGAACGCGCCACGCATCGGCGCGGACGTCTGCGGGCGTGGATTCACGGTTGGGCAC
>NZ_PCZU01000218.1:0-8610 GCF_002887785.1 Rhodococcus sp. ENV425 | reverse complement strand
CGGGCCGGTGGGCGTCAGTGACCGCGCGGCTCGCGCAGGCTCGTTCCCTCGACGTCGCGGACCCGCTTGCGCTCCAGCATGACCAGCACGGCGCCCACCGCGAAGGACACGATGCATGCCGGGCCGGCGATCCACGCCCAGCCCTCGAATCCGTACCCGGCGGCCACCAGCGTCAGCCCGAGCAGGAGCAGCCCGAGGCCCAGGAAGAAGTAGCCGGGCCAGCCCTTGGAGTCGGTCAGGGCCTCGCCGGCGTGGCTGCGCATCGTGCGGGCGTCGTCGGCCGGGAAGTCGCTGTCGGTCGTCAGATCCCTGTTGTACGTCTGCCTGCCGTGCACCGGATCGGCACCCGCCCGCGTCTCGTCGCTTCTCCGAAACTCGTTCTCGTGTTCCGTCACAGCCGCATCCTTTCCAGAAGTCGGGCCGGGAGAGCGCTGCGGCGCTCGGATTCGCCGACCGTGTCCCCCGTGTACCCGCTCCCGGGTCCGGGTATGCACCGGCCGGACCCGGCGGTCCCCGTCCGGGGCCGCCGGCACTCGCCCGCAGACCTCGAGGGAGGAACCATGACCGACCAGCACCGGCCCCGCAATCCGGTCGACCAGTACCCGGCACCGGATCGCGAGCGGCAACCCGAGCTCGAATATCCGGGCCTCACGTCCGACATGGTGTCGGCACCCGACCACGGCGAGCAGACCTATCGCGGCAGCGGCAGGCTCGAGGGCCGGCGGGCGCTGATCACCGGTGCCGACTCCGGGATCGGCCGGGCCGTCGCAATCGCCTTCGCCCGTGAGGGCGCCGACGTCGTCCTCAGCTATCTCGAGTCCGAGGAGGACGACGCCCGCGACACCGTGCGGTGGATCGAGGACGCGGGCCGGCGCGCCGTCGCGGTGCCGGGTGACATCCGCGCCGAGGAACACTGCCGGCACCTGGTCGACACGGCGGTGCGCGAACTCGGCGGCCTGGACATCCTGGTGAACAACGCGGCGTTCCAGATGGTGCAGATGAACGGGATCGCCGACATCACGACCGAGCAGTTCGATCGCGTGCTGAAGACGAACCTGTACGCGTTGTTCTGGTTGTGCAAGTTCGGGGTCGGGGTGATGGAGCCGGGCTCGACGATCATCAACACGTCGTCGATCCAGGGGACGAGCCCCTCGCCGGAACTGCTCGACTATGCCACGACCAAGGCCGGCATCGTCGACTTCACCAAGGGGCTGGCGGCGGACGTCGCGAAGCGGGGAATCCGGGTCAATGCCGTTGCCCCGGGCCCGATCTGGACGCCGCTGATCCCGGCCACCATGCCGCGGGAGAAGTTCGAGTCCTTCGGTGACGACGTCCCGCTCGGCCGCCCCGGGCAACCGGCCGAACTGGCGCCGGCGTACGTCTTCCTCGCCTCGCAGGAGTCGAGCTACATCACCGGCGAGGTCATCGCCGTCACCGGCGGCAAGCCCTTCTCCTGACACGCCCGTGGTGGCCGAATGTCACACGCGTTCAATCCAATCGAAGCGGTGTGACATTCGGCCACCATCCCAGGCGGGGGACGCGCGGGGGGTCAGGCCTGGGCCCGCTCCCACACGCGGTGGGCGCCGAGCAGGTCGACGATCCCGGTGACCACCGCTTCCGGATCGTCGGCGGTGACCACACCCGGGGCTTCGGGGTGGACGGCCGCGTGCTCGAGCGCCTCGGTGCCGGCGCCCCACGTGCCGAGCGCCTTGCAGTGCCGGAACGTCTCGTCGACCAGGACGCGCACGCGCGGATCGGCCGGGGCGCTCGCGAGCAGCAGCGCGTCGTACTCGACGGACCGGGCCGTGGCGAAGGTCCGCGAGATCGGCACCTCCTTGCGGCCGCCGTCGAGCTTGCCGCCGTGCGGGCCGATCACCAGCGGCACGGCCTTCGCGGCGGCCACCGCGGCGACGGCCTTGGCGACCTCGGCGACGTCGGCGCTGTCGTCCGCGACGATGCCGACCATCCGGCCCTCGATCGGCCAGGTCGCACCGACCTGGGACAGCGCCTCGCTGCGCAGCGGCTCACCGGCGAGGGCCACCGTCGGCTCCGGTGCCGGCAGCCCCAGGCCGGCCGCGACGGTGGCGCACAGTCCGGCATCGATGTTCGCGAGCACGCGCAGGGCCCGCTCCTTGATCGCCTGCTCGAAGCACTTGCCGAGTTCGAAGCTGTAGGCGTCGGCCACGTGCTGCTTCTCGACCTCGGACAGGCTGATGTAGAACAGTCGCGCCTGCGAGAAGTGGTCGTCGTACGAACTCGGCTGTGCGCGTTCCTTGACCGCGGCGGCGATGGGTGCCGGCACGTCGATGAACGCGGCCTCCTCGGCGCCGGCCAGGAACGGGCAGCCGGCCCCGAGCGAGTTGGGCCGGTACGGGGCCGCCCCGGGATGAATACCGGTCTGGTGCATGCCGTCGCGCAGCATGTCGTTGACGGGCGCATGCGGCCGGTTGATGGGCAGCTGACCGAAGTTGGGCCCGCCGAGCCGGCTGATCTGGGTGTCGAGGTAGGAGAACAGCCGGCCCTGCAGCAGCGGGTCGTCGGTGACGTCGATACCCGGCACGAGGTGCCCGGGGTGGAAGGCCACCTGTTCGGTCTCGGCGAAGAAGTTGGTCGGGTTGGCGTTGAGCTGCATCGTCCCGATCAGCTGGACCGGCGCGAGCTCCTCGGGGACGATCTTGGTGGGATCGAGCAGGTCGATGCCCTCGAACGTCTGCTCCGGGGTGTCGGGGAAGACCTGCACGCCCAGATCCCACTCCGGGTAGGCCCCGGCCTCGATCGCGTCGGCGAGGTCGCGGCGGTGGAAGTCCGGGTCGATGCCGCCGAGCAGCTGCGCCTCCTCCCACACCAGCGAGTGCACCCCCAGGCGCGGCTTCCAGTGGAACTTCACCAGCGACGTCTCACCGTCGGCGTTGACCATGCGGAAGGTGTGGACGCCGAAGCCCTCCATCATCCGGTAGGAGCGGGGGATGCCGCGGTCGGACATGTTCCACAGGGTGTGGGCGGTGGCCTCGGTGTGGAGCGAGACGAAGTCCCAGAACGTGTCGTGTGCGCTCTGCGCCTGCGGGATCTCCCGGTCCGGGTGCGGCTTGGCCGCGTGGACGACGTCGGGGAACTTGATCGCGTCCTGGATGAAGAACACCGGGATGTTGTTCCCGACCAGGTCGAACGTGCCCTCCTCGGTGTAGAACTTCGTCGCGAAGCCGCGTGTGTCGCGGACGGTGTCGGCGGAGCCGCGCGAGCCGAGCACGGTCGAGAAGCGGACGAACACGGGCGTCTCGGCGCCCTTCTGCAGGAACCCGGCACGGGTGATCTTCGAGGCGGCGCCGTTGGCCCGGAAGACGCCGTGGGCCGCGGCGCCGCGGGCGTGCACCGCCCGCTCGGGGATGCGCTCGTGGTCGAAGTGGGTGATCTTCTCGCGGAAGTGGTGGTCCTGCAGCAGGGTGGGGCCGCGCCGACCGGCCTTGAGGGAGTGGTCGGTGTCCGTCAGCCGCGCGCCCTGCGCGGTGGTGAGGTACCGGCCCTGGGGCCCGCGCGCGCCGTCGGGCAGGTCTTCGGGGGTGCCGGTGGCAGTGACCGGGATGGGTTCACGCTGGTCGGGCTTGGCCGGTGGCGGGTCCGTCGGGGTGGTGGGTTCCTCGACCGGGACCTCGAAACCGGCGGGTGAGCCGGGAACCGGCGGATTCTTCTCGAACACTGCGATGCTCCGTTCGGTCGAGACGGGTGACGTTCACGTCTCGGCCGAGTTGCCCCGCACGCCCGTTTCCAAACATCGGCCGGCGCGTCGGGTCTCGGCGTGCGCCGGGGTGGCGACCCACCCCGCCCGTGACAACGTCTGCGGCCGGCCACGCGCGGTGGCCGGCCACCACGGGCGGGTACCCCTTCGGCGGGGATCCCACACTTCGCCCGACGGGGCGACGAGAACGGATGCCCGGCGGGCGGACGTATTCGGGGCCGGAGGTTTCGACCGCGCGTCAGTGGGCACAACGGTTCAGGGCCGTCTCGTAGTCCGGATGCGGGCCGGCCAAGGTGCCCCGGGTTGAACTCGACAGCCCGGGGCGCCGAACTCCCTCGGCATGCCGGGCCGACCGGCGGGTCGAACGGCAGTTCCGGCCGGTCAGCGGGTGAAGCGCTCGACCGCGGCACCGGGCCGCCACAGGTCCACGTACAGGTGCTCCCCGTCCACCGACGTGAGCACCGCCTCGGCCAGGCCGAGTTCGAACACGTGCATCGGTCCCGGCGGCACCTCCTCCGGGTAGGCGGCGAGCACGGCTGCCTTCTCCTCGTCGTGCAGCTCCCGGGCCCGGCCGGCGACCTTCGCGTCGCCCCCTGTCATCGAGTGGTGCCCGGGATTCGAATGCAGGGCGTAGCGCGGATCGCGCTGCAGATCGCGCGCTTTCCGCGCGCCGGGCATCGAGCCGAGCACCAGCCGGCCGCCGACGATCTCGACCTCCGTCCCGCTGACGCGGGGCGACCCGTCCCGTCGCACCGTCGCCAGGACGTGATGCTTGTGCGCCTGCAGTCGTGCGGCGATCGCCTTCGCCAGATCCGGTGCCTGCTCGGAGAACTCGTCCCATGTGGTCATGGACCCAGCATGCCCCCGTATCACTGACATCCGATGTCAGTGTTTTCCGCGTAGGCTGCGGACATGCGATCGGCACGTCTGCTCGCGATGATGCTCCGGCTCCAGGGCAGCGCGGGCCTGACCGCGCGGCAACTCGCGGACGACCTCGGCGTGTCGGTGCGCACCGTGTACCGCGACGTCGGTGCCCTGTCCGCCGCGGGGGTCCCGGTGTGGACCGAGAGCGGACCGGGTGGCGGCATCCGCCTGCTCGACGGGTGGCAGTCCCGGCTGAGCGGGCTCACCAGCGACGAGAGCGCCGCGCTGATGCTGCTGGGGGTGCCCACCCTCGCCGCCGACCTCGGGGTGGAGCTCGAGGCGGCACGCGGCAAGCTGCTCGGATCCATGCCGGTCACCCTGCGCAGCGCCGCCCAGGCGTGGCGCGACCGGGTACACGTCGACGTCCCAGGCTGGTTCGCCGCACCGGGCGACAACACGCACCTGCCGGCGGTCGCGTCCGCCGTGTTCGACGAGCGCCGCCTGCACATCCGCTACCGGCGCGGCGCCCGGACCGTGGCCCGCACCCTCGACCCGCTCGGGCTCGTCGCCAAGGCCGGGGTCTGGTACCTCGTCGCCGCCCACACCGGTCACGTCCGCACCTACCGCGTCGGGCGCATCGCGTCCGCCGACGTGCTCGACGCTCCCGCGCACCGCCCCGGCGGATTCGACCTGCCCGCCTACTGGGCGGCGTCCGCGGCGGAGTTCGACCGGGCCCTGCGCACGTTCGCCTGCACGGTCCGCCTCACCCCGGCCGCGTGGCGGCGCCTGCCCCGCGTGGTGGGCGCCGACGCCGCCGCCGTCGAGCCGGGCCCGCCGGACGCGGACGGGCGGGTTCGGGTGGACCTGCTGCTCGAGGCCGAGGAGGTGGCGCTCGACCAGCTCCTCGCCCTCGGCGGCGGGGTCGAGGTCGTGGCCCCGCGGTCGTTGCGGGCCGCCCTCCGCGGCGCCGGCGAGACGCTGGCCCGGTGCAACTCGTGACGTCGGATCGAAAGCGACAGTCGTTCTGCGCGAACGGCTCTCGTGGTGCAGCGGTGTGAGCGGACGGCTCAGCGCACCAGCTTCCACTTGTGCTCGTGCCGGTAGAACGTGGACCGCTTCACCGCCCGGGGATTGGCCACCCCGTCGCGGGTGAGCAGGGCGCCGGGCGAGCCGAGCTGGACGGCGCGTCCGGTCACCCAGCGGTAGCCGCCGAACCAGCGCGGCCGGTCGATCGCGGCCCGCAGTCCCGGCATGTCGGGGATCGGCTCGATCCGCACGCCCGGGGCGACCCCGCTGAACAGGCGGGTGTCGTCCACATACGCCTCGCCGACGAGCTCGCCGACCTCACCCTCGACGAGGGCACGCCCGACGAGGGCGATGCCGGCGTCGTCGCGGATGAGCGGCACCGGCCGGGCCACGCCCTGCAGGGCGACGGTCGCGGCCTTGGACCCGAACCGCAGCCCGTAGGCCTCGGCGGCCGGGGTGCGCCGCTCGGGCACGTAGGCCAGTTCGATGCCGAGCCGCTCCGTGCGCATCATCCGGGTCAGCGCCGCGGCGAAGGCGGCATCCCCGCCCACCACCACGAGCCGGGGATCCTCGACCGACTCGAGATGCGCGAACACGTCCTCGAAGTCGTCCTTGCCGGGAAGCACGGGGGCGGTCAACGTGGTCAGGGACGTCAATGTCAACGGCAGCGGGGCGTCACCGCACTTGAGCACAACGGGGGTCAAGAGCACTCCTCTCGCGGCCGACGATGCTCCGTTCACTCTAGTCACGACGGGCCCCGCCGCCGGGCGCCCGAACGTGGCACGGTGAGTCGGGCGGATTCTCGGTCCCCGCCACAGGCGGGGCGGCGACCGGCGGACGCCGGAGGCAGCGCCGCGGACGTGGTCCGCTAGACTGTCCCCCCGGCTTCTGTTCTGTGACGGCAGAACCCTGCAGGCGGAGGGCGCCCGCACGTCGACACCCTAGGAGACAGCGAAATGCCGGCAATCGTCCTGATCGGCGCCCAGTGGGGCGACGAGGGCAAGGGCAAGGCCACCGATCTGCTCGGTGGCCGGGTGCAGTGGGTGGTGCGCTACCAGGGGGGCAACAACGCCGGCCATACCGTCGTCCTCCCCAACGGGGAGAATTTCGCGCTGCACCTGATCCCTTCCGGCATCCTCACTCCCGGCGTCACCAACGTGATCGGCAACGGAGTGGTCGTGGACCCGGGCGTGCTGCTCGACGAGCTGGCCGGTCTCGAGAACCGCGGGGTCGACACCACGAACCTGCTGCTCAGCGCCGACGCGCACCTGATCATGCCGTACCACGTGGCCATCGACAAGGTCACCGAACGCTTCCTCGGCGCCAAGAAGATCGGCACCACCGGCCGCGGCATCGGCCCGTGCTACCAGGACAAGATCGCCCGCGTGGGCGTCCGCGTCGCCGACGTCCTCGACGAGAAGATCCTCACCCACAAGGTCGAGGCCGCCCTGGAGTTCAAGAACCAGGTGCTGTCGAAGATCTACAACCGCAAGGCCCTCGACCCGCAGCAGGTCGTCGACGAGGTGCTCGGCCAGGCGGAGGGCTTCAAGCATCGCATCGCCGACACCCGGCTGCGCCTGAACCTGGCCCTCGAGGCCGGCGAGACGGTCCTGCTCGAGGGCTCGCAGGGTACTCTGCTCGACGTCGACCACGGCACCTACCCGTACGTGACGTCGTCGAACCCCACGGCCGGCGGCGCGGCGGTCGGGTCGGGCATCGGCCCCAACCGGATCGGTACGGTGCTCGGCATTCTCAAGGCCTACACCACCCGCGTCGGTTCGGGCCCGTTCCCGACCGAACTGTTCGACGAGCACGGCGCCTACCTGGCCAAGACCGGCGGCGAGGTCGGCGTCACCACCGGCCGGGCCCGGCGCTGCGGCTGGTTCGACGCCGTGATCGCCCGCTACGCGACCCGCGTCAACGGCATCACCGACTTCTTCCTCACCAAGCTCGACGTGCTGTCGAGCCTCGAGACCGTGCCGATCTGCGTCGGCTACGAGGTGGACGGGGTCCGCGTCGACGAAATGCCGATGACGCAGACCGACATCCACCACGCCACGCCGATCTACGAGGAGATGCCCGGCTGGTGGGAGGACATCTCCGACGCCCGCACCTTCGAGGACCTGCCGAAGAACGCACAGAACTACGTGCTGCGGCTCGAGGAGCTTTCGGGCGCGCGCATGTCGTGCATCGGCGTCGGCCCGGGCCGCGACCAGACGATCGTGCGGCGCGACATCCTGGGCTGAAACCCGCTGCGGCTGCCCGTCAGAACAGGGTCGGATCGTCGAAGCCGGGGGCGTGCTCGAGCGCGAGCAGCTCCCGCTTCGTGACGGTGCTTCCGGGTGCGGAGAAGCCGCCGATGCCGCCGCCCGCGGCGAGGATCCGGTGGCACGGCACGACGAGCGGAACGGGGTTGCGTCCCAAGGCCTGTCCGACGGCCTGCGCTCCGGCCGGCCGGCCGATCCGGGTGGCGACCTCGCCGTAGGTCGCCACCGTCCCGGGGCCGATCGTGCGCGCGAACTCGTAGACCGCGGTGTCGAATTCGGACACGTTCTGGTAGTCGACCGGAACCCAGCGCAGGTCGTCCGGGGCGCCGGCGAGATGCGCGGTGACGGCCTCGATCACGGGCTGCACCGCGGCCGGGGCCGGGCGCTCGACCGCGTCCGGGAACCGCTCGAGCAGTTCGTCGCGCGTCGGCTCGGGTGCGGTCTCGGGCAGTTGCAGGCCGACGATGCCGGCTGCGGACCACACGAGCCCGCACGTGCCGACGGCGGTGTCGAAGAGGGTGTAGCCGAGGGTGGTCACGTCGCCAGTATGGACTGGACCGGGGACAGGCGACCACTTCACCGACTGGACTGCGATACTGGACCGGTGATCACGCGTGCGATCGGCGCCGGCTCCCTGGCCCGCGACCTCGGCAACTGGCAGGACACCGCCGATCGGCGGCCCGCGTACCGGGCCCTCGCGGACGGAATCCGCCTGCTGGT
>NZ_PCZU01000217.1:0-7283 GCF_002887785.1 Rhodococcus sp. ENV425 | reverse complement strand
GTACATGTGGTGCGCCCACACCGCGATCGACAGGGCGGCAATTCCGAGCGTGGCGTAGACCAGGCCGGTGTAGCCGAAGATCGGCTTGCGGGAGAAGACCGGGAAGATCTCCGAGACGATGCCGAAGAACGGCAGCGCGATGATGTACACCTCGGGGTGGCCGAAGAACCAGAACAGGTGCTGCCAGAGCATCGCCCCACCGTTGCCGGGGTCGAAGATGGATCCACCGAGCAGCCGGTCGTAGAGCAGCCCCAACAGCGCCGCGGCCAGCAACGGAAAGGCGAGCAACACCAGGATCGAGGTGATCAGAATGTTCCAGGTGAAGATCGACATCCGGAACATGGTCATGCCCGGTGCGCGCAGGCACACGATGGTGGTCACGAAGTTGACCGCGCCCAGGATGGTGCCCAGACCGGAGACGGCCAGGCCCGCGATCCACAGGTTCGCGCCCATGCCGGGCGAGTGCAGTTCCGAGTTCAGCGGCGCGTAGGCGGTCCAGCCGAAGTCCGCAGCGCCGCCGGGGGTGAGAAAGCCGCTGACCGCGATGAGCGAGCCGAACAGGTACAGCCAGTAGCTGAAGGCGTTGAGCCGGGGGAAGGCCACATCCGGAGCACCGATCTGCAGGGGGAGAATGTAGTTGGCGAAGCCGAACACCACCGGGGTGGCGTACATCAGCAGCATGATCGTGCCGTGCATGGTGAACAGCTGGTTGTACTGCTCGTTGGACAGCAACTGCAGACCCGGCACCGCGAGTTCGCTGCGCATGATCAGCGCCATCACCCCACCGACCGCGAAGAACGCGAACGAGGTCACCAGGTACAGCAACCCCAGCACCTTCGGGTCGGTGGTGGTGACCATCTTGTAGACGAAGGCGCCCTTGTGTCCCCGCCGCGGGGGCATCGGACGGGTGGCGACGGGGACGGGTGGGGGGACGAGAGCGGTCATGGGCTGTCCGATCCGAGTTTCTGCGCGAGCGCACGACGTTGAGACACTCGGCAGCCTACCCAAATACTATGCCGAATAGTATTTGGGCCGGGTGCGGTGCCTCCCACCCCTCAGAGCACGACCGGGACCAGGCACACCCCGGCCGAGGCGGTGGCGAGGCCGGCCAGTGCGGTCGCCGCGGGCACGGCCATCGACACCGCCGCCGCCGCCGCGTACGACATGCGCGGACACCGCATTCGCCAGCTGGTGCGCAGTTTGACCAGACGCAGCGACGTCTCGTTGCTCAGCCCCAACGCCCCGGGCGGTTGCGGCAGCGGGGAAGCCGAGACGGCCACCAGCGCCGCGCACACCGTGGCGGCGTTGGTAGCACGCGCAGCGTGCTGGTCGGCAGTGAGCTCGACCAGGGTCTTCACCGCCGACGGGGCCGCGGCGAACAGCGGCACGGCCGGGAACACGGCCGCGAGAACGTCGCACGCGCCGACGATGCGGTGATGGCTGCCGCGCAGGTGGGCCCGCTCGTGGGCGAGCACAGCATCGCGCTCACCGCTGCTCAGACACTGCGACAGTCCGTCGGTGGCGACCACGAAACCGGGCCGGCCGGCGACGCTGTAGGCCATCGGCATCGGGTGCTCGAGCCACATCACATCGTCCCCCCGTGAGCGGGCGACGATGGAGACCACCTCGCGGTGGTAGTCGAGCAGCCGGGCCTGCGCCCGGGCGTGCCGCCGACCCAGGATCACCACCCGGGCCACCACGGCGCTCAACACCACCGCCCCGGCCCCGGCGAGGGCTTCGGTGATCCACGGTTGGATGGCGTGCGTGACCGCGGCCAGACACCGCACCAGGGCCTCGACCGCGGTCTCGGCCGGGGCATGATCGGGCCAGATCAAGATGATCGCCGCCGAGGCCCCGAAAAACAGCGCGCCGGCCAGGCTGCCCAGCCACGCCGCCAGCACCATCCCCGGCGGCAGGGAGGTCGCAGCCACGCGGCGCAGCATCGGCGGCGCCGCCACCGTGATCAGGGCGGCACCGAGGAGCAGGACCAGAGCCAAGGTCATTGCTCGGGGGCCCGGCTGGTCCGGCCCCGGCGCAGGGCGTCGTACTCGCGGTCGGTCACCGTCTTGGCGAAGTGCAGCAGCACGGCGCTGGGATCGACGCTGCTGTCCAGCAGCGCCCGCAGGGCCTGAGAGGTGGCTTCCTCCCGGCTGCGCGAGGGCGAGTAGAAGTAGGCGCGGCTGCGCTTTTCGCGCTGCACCCAGCCCTTCGCGTACAGGTGGGTGACCACGGTCAAGATGGTGGTGTAGGCGAATTCTTTGCGATCACGCAGCCGGTCGACCAGATCGTGCACCGACTGCGGCTCGTCGGTCGACCACAGCTCGTTCATCACCTCGGCCTCCAGATCCCCCAATCCGTGCATGACTCCCCTCGCAGATACTCGCCGACCATCGATGAACCTACACACGCGCATCCGGTGCGACCTGCACTTCGTGTGCATCCAACCATGCCACGCCATCGGCCTTGCCGCCGTCCGACTCCCACACCTCGTAGTGCAGATACGGCCCCGCTCGACCGGCCCCGAGTGCCGTGCCGTCGGTGACCGAAACGGTCGGTGCCGATCGTGTGGGTCGGGAAGACCGGGTCAGGCCCGGATGTGCGGTATCGGGTCAAGATCGCATCCTCGAAAAGGCACCCGTTCGTTGACAACGAACGTGACGAACCCCGCCACGGTACTACTATTCCGCATAGTTTATCAAGGGGTCGAGTGGCTCACCCCACGCCGATCTCGGTCTGCGGACGCCGTACCGTCAGAAGCGCCGCGCCGGTCTGTTCGGTTCGCGCGGAGCCCCGTCCAATCCGCGCAGCATCGCGTTGGAGGCGGCCAGTTCCTCGTCCCCCTCGCGATCGATCTGCTCGTCGCGGCGCCGGGCCCGACGCTCGTCGACCGAAGCCCAGCGCACCGTCGCCAGCACCGCGGCCAGCAGCAGCGGCAACTCACCCCCCACCCACGCCAGGTTGCCGCCGAGCCGCTGGTCGGCGGCCACATCGTCGAAGAAGCCACGTCGCAGGGAGGTGTAGTACTCGGCGGCGACGACGGTCCCGGCGTTGACTACCGACACCAGCAAGAAGGCGTAGGCTGCCAGCGCCACCAGCGCCGCGACCACCCGTGCCGCCGGCGCCGGGGGGCGCGGCAGTGGGTCCGGGCCCACGGTGACCCAGAAGAACAGCGACCCCACCGCCAGCACCCACACGTTGGTCAGCACGTGGGCCAGGTGCGAACCGGCGAGCGCGTCGTACAGCCCGGCGAGATAGAGCAGATAGAAGGTGCCCACGAACGCCGCCACGGCCACCGCGGGGCTCGTCAGCGCCCGGACGGGCATGCTCGTGTACATCGCGCGCAGCCACTCGCGGGCCCCCGGGACGGCCCCGTCCGGGCCGGCGCGGACCGTGCGGGCGGCCAAGGTGAGCGGGGCGCCGAGCACCAGGCACAACGGCGCCACGACGGCGATGGCGGCGGTGGCCGCCAGGTGCACGCTGAACACCGCCGGGGCATAACGCCCCACCCCCGAGGACGTGGCGAGCAGCAGCACCAGACATCCGAGCAGCCACCCGGCGGTGCGTTGGATCGGCCACCGCCCGCCCGCCGCGCGCACCCGCCGCACCCCGAGCAGATAGAGCACGGCGAGCACCACCGCGGCGGTGCCCAGCAATAGGTCGAACCGCCACTCGGCCAACATACGAACCGGTGTCGGCGCCCCACCCAATCCGTAGCCAAGCACCTCCTCGACCACACTCGGCTCCCCCCGCTCACCCTCGGGCGGCGGGGTGCGCCCCAACGCCACCCCGAGCCCGACCGTCGCCATCAGCACCGTCGACTCCACCACCGCCAACCGGGTGAATGCCCGCCGATCCGCCGGGTCGGCGGCCAGCGTGCTCACCGTGACGGTGCGTTGACGCCACCCCAGCCAGCCCACCACGACCAGCGCAATCCCCTTGGCCAGCACCACGACCCCGTAGGCGCCCTCCAGGAGCTGTCCGAGCGGCACCCGTACCGCGGCATTGACCACCCCGGACACCGCCATCACCCCGAACGCGCCCGCCGCGAGGGCAGAGAACCGGCGCGTGGCCACATCCAGATGCCCCCCGCCGCGGACGGTGTGCAGCATCAACGCCGCCAACCCCCCGACCCACAGTCCGGCCGCCAGCAGGTGCAGCACCAAACTGCTGGTCGCCAGATCGTGCGATCCGCCCGCCGACGAATGCCCCGTCACCGCCCGGGGCATCAGGCTCGCCACCGCCGACACCAGCAGCAACGGCGTCGACCGGTGCCGCAGAACAATCCGGCATCCCAGGCCCACCATCGCCGCCAGGGCCGCCGTCCACAACCACGCGACGGCCACCTCGATCTCGCCAACGACCCGTAGAAACGGCAGCGGATCGGCGAACACCGCGCTCAAGGGCTGGCCGGAGGTGTCCGACAACGACAACGGCACCAGCGCCAGGGCACACCCCGCCCACAGCGCTGCCGCCGCCCCGGCCGTGCGCACCGCCCGGTACCCATCGACATCGAGCACCCCCGAGCGCTGCGGCGGCACCAACACCGCCGCGAGCAGCAACGACCCGACCATCATCACCGCGGACACTTCCCCCACCGCACTGACCGCCGGCACGGCGTACCTCGTCAGGGCCCCCGGATCCGGCAACCCCAGCAACCGCAACACCGCCGTGCTCGACACCGCCGCCAGCGCCGTGGCCACCACGGCCGCGCCCGCCGTCCAGCCGAGCATCGCCCCGACCACCGCTCTCCTGCCGATGCCTGCCACGTAAGAACCTCGCCCTCGTCCGATGCTCGCCCGTTCCCGCCGGCCGACCCTGGTGAGCGCGCGCATTGCCGCCCAAATACTATGAAGGATAGTTACCTGCTGTAGTCGTCCCTCCACGACCCGCAATTGCAGATCTGCGTCTCTATGGCAACGGGATGCTGTCGATGCCGACGGAAGGGAAGCCGATGAGCCCCGGACACGACATCCCCGCCACCCACGCCCGTGCTCGCTGGCCATCGAGGGCATTGCCTGCCGCCGGCACCTGCCCCGGTCGTGTCGCGGTCGACGCTCGGAAAGCGAGGCCGGTGGTCGATCCACACTCTCCGGTGGTCGACTGTCGACACGTGGCAACGAGGGGCCGCATCACCCTGGCAAGCGATACCAGAATCCCCTGTCCGCCCACGAAGACGATTCATGTCCCTCGACCCGCCGGAGGGCAAAGGCCACAGGACATGCAACTATGGTGCGAGCGACGGCCCCGAGTATCCGAAAGATTTCCCGTGATGAGTTCCACCGCTGTCCTGTCTCGGACACTGCGCCGCGTGGCTCTCTCCGTGATGGTCGTGGCGGGGTTGATCGCCATGCACGGTCTGGCTGGTGCTGGAGGCGTGCATACTTGTTTCGGTGATCCCCGGCTTCCGACGTCGGGTGTTTCGGCCACCGATTCCCCCACTGCGACGGCTGTCGGATCGCCATCGATTGGATCGCCATCGATGCAACGTGCCGACCCGGCGCCGCTCCGTCCTCACTCGCTCGCGGAGCACACTGCCCCAGAGACAGCGGCCGACTCGATGGGTGTGGCATGCGTGGCGACGATCCTGCGTCTGGTAGGCGTGTCGAACCTTTTGCTGAGCGGTTTCGTCGCACTGGTCGCCTGGTGCCTCGCCGTAGCCTGCAGCAACGCCCGGCGCTTCGGCCGGTGGCGCCGGTGGCGGCCCCGGCCGGGGTCCGGTACGGAGATCTTGCACCTGAAGTGTGTGCTGCGCACGTGACCGGGTACGGCCCCGGCCCGTCGTCCCGATACGGCGTCCGGGTCCGCTGACCGGTTCCCTAGCGCGCCGCCCCTGCGATGCGGCGTGCTCCGCACATTCTTCAGGAGAGCATCGTGACCCCCTCCGGCAACATCGGTTCCCGCGTCAACCGGCGCACCTTTCTCACTGCCACCGCGGTGGGATTCGGTGGTCTGGCGCTGACCGCGTGCAGCACCAGGACAACATCGACCACCGCTCCCACAGCGTCGAGCATCGAGCAGAGCGCGATCCTCGCGGCCGAGGCCAAACGCCCGCACACCGGTCGCACGGTCGCCGCCGCCCTCACCCCGCAAATGACCGAGCTCGACCTCGGCGGACCGAAAGTCCGGTCCTTCGCCTACGGCGACACGATGCCGGGTCGGTTGATCCGCGCCAGCGTCGGTGATGAGCTTGCCGTGACGGTCGACAACAAGATGC
Organism: Rhodococcus sp. ENV425; assembly: GCF_002887785.1. Classification (NCBI taxonomy): domain Bacteria; kingdom Bacillati; phylum Actinomycetota; class Actinomycetes; order Mycobacteriales; family Nocardiaceae; genus Rhodococcus; species Rhodococcus sp. ENV425. The sequence continues at coordinate 1,069 of NZ_PCZU01000217.1, read as the reverse complement.
CCGATCCCACCTCGGTGCACTGGCATGGCCTCGCGCTGCGCAACGATATGGACGGTGCCGCCCCCGCAAGCCCTGACATCACATCGGGCCAGTCCTTCACCTACCGGTTCTCGGTGCCGCACCCGGGCACCTTCTGGGCTCACCCCCACGTGGGTGGGCAAACCGACTACGGGCTCTATGCGCCGGTGATCGTCGACGACCCCAACGAACCGTTGTCGTACGACGCCGAATGGATCGTGGTCCTCGACGACTGGACCGACGGTGTCGGTCGCAGCCCTCAGCAGATCTTCGACGAACTCCGTGCAGGCGGGATGGGATCGATGGACCACAGTTCCATGCCCGGGATGAGCATGCCCGGCATGTCCGGCATGGATCAGCCGCCCACGAGCGACGACGGTATGTCCGACGGGACGGGCGCCAACCTTCTCGGCGGGGACGCCGGGGACATCACCTATCCCCTCTACCTGATCAACGGCCGCGTCCCGGAGGCGCCTTCCTCGTTCGCCGCCAAGCCGGGCCAGCGGGTCCGGATCCGGATCATCAACGCCGCCGCCGACACCGCGTTCCGCGTCGCACTCGCCGGGCACCGCATGACCGTCACCCACACCGACGGTTTCCCCGTCGTCCCCACCGAGGTCGACGCCCTCTTGATCGCAATGTCCGAACGCTACGATGTCATCGTCACTGCCGCAGACGGTGTTTTTCCGCTCGTCGCCTCGGCAGAAGGCAAGAACGCCCAGACGCGGGCACTGCTGCGTACCGGCTCCGGCGCTGTGCCGGACCCCGGCGTGCGGCCTCCCGAACTCGACGGGCAGATCGGCACCGTCCACTCCTTCACCGCTACCGGTGAAGTGATGTTGCCGCAAGACCCGCCGGAGGTGAACCTGTCCGCCGACCTGGGCGGCGACATGGCGAGCTACCAGTGGACCATCAACGGCCGAACGTTCGATCAGATGGAGCCACTGACCGTCCGGGAAGGCCAGCGCGCCCGATTGACATTCACCAACATGTCCATGATGTGGCATCCGATGCATCTGCAGGTCAAGTCCCGTGAGGTGGTGTACGACGT
>NZ_PCZU01000216.1:19558-40584 GCF_002887785.1 Rhodococcus sp. ENV425 | reverse complement strand
GCTGGGCTGGCACGCGCTCGGGTCGGTCGCGACCGGCGCCCCCACCGGTGCGCTCGTCGGCGCGCTCGGTGCGCTCGTCGCCGGATCCGTCCCGGTGACGTGGGCGCTCGTCGCGTGGGGCGTCGTCGCGTTCGCCTACGGTCTGCACGAGCTGGGTCTGGTGACGCTGCCGACGCCGATGCGCCGCCGGCAGCTGCCGCGGCACCTGCGCCGGTCGATGGCCCCGTGGAAGGTCTCGCTGCTCTTCGGCGCCATGATCGGACCCGGCTTCGTGATCTTCATCCGGTCGAGCGCGTACTACCTGCTGGTGCTCGGCGTCGCCGTGGTCGGCTCCCCGGCGCTCGGCGCCGCCCTGTTCACGCTCGTCTCGCTCGGCCGGTGCCTGCCGAGCCTGCTGGCGATCCTGCACACCCGCGGCGGCGGGTCGATGCCGGGCTTCCTGTCGGCGATGTGCGTGGTCGACCGCCGCGTGCAGACGCTGACCGGCGCCGTGCTCGTCGCCCTCGGCGCGTTCGCGGTCGTCGCCGCACTCTGACGTGCCGGTTCGCGGCGGTTTCCGGGCGCACTACCGCACCCGGGACCGCCGCGACTAACGTCGGGCGGCATGACGACTTCTCTGCAGAACATCGGCATCAACACCCTCGGCGGGGTGCCCACCTCCCTCGCCGAGTTCGACGGCCGCGCGGTCCTCGTGGTCAACGTCGCCTCCAAGTGCGGCCTGACCCCGCAGTACACGGCGCTCGAGAAGCTCGCCGTCGAGTACGCGGACCGGGGCCTGACCGTGGTCGGTGTGCCGTGCAACCAGTTCATGGGCCAGGAGCCGGGCACCGCCGAGGAGATCCGGACCTTCTGCTCCACCAACTACGGCGTCACGTTCCCGCTGATGGAGAAGATCGACGTCAACGGCGAGAGCCGGCACCCCCTCTACACCGAGCTCACCCAGCACCCCGACGCGAACGGGGAGGCCGGCGACGTGCAGTGGAACTTCGAGAAGTTCCTCGTCGCGCCGGACGGGAACGTCGTCGCCCGGTTCCGGCCGCGCACCGAGCCCGACGCCCCCGAGGTGATCGCGGCCATCGAAGCCGCGCTGCCCCGCTGACCGCGATGACCGACACCATCGATGCGCGGGCGGCCCTGTACGACGTGATCCGTGCGCGCCGCGACGTTCGCGCGGAGTTCACCGGCGAGCGCGTCGACGAGCAGGTCCTGTGGCGGGTGCTGGGTGCGGCGCACGCCGCGCCCAGCGTCGGCAACACCCAGCCGTGGGACTTCGTGGTGGTCCGCGACCCGCAGCGGCTCGCCGAGTTCGCCGACCACGTCGCCGGATGCCGTCGCGCGTTCGCGGACTCGTTGCCGGAGGAGCGGCGGCGCACCTTCGACCCCATCAAGGTCGAGGGCATCGCCGAGTCCGGCACCGGGATCGTGGTCACCTACGACCCGTCGCGGGGCGGGCAGCACATCCTCGGCCGGCACACGATCGACGACGTGGGCGTGTTCTCGGCGGTGCTGTCGATCCAGAACCTGTGGCTCGCGGCGACCGTCGAAGGACTCGGTGTCGGCTGGGTCTCGTTCTACGACGAGGCGTTCCTCGCCGACTTCGTCGGGGCGCGGACCCCGGTGCGGCCGATCGCGTGGCTGTGCGTCGGCCCCGTGGCGCGGTTGCAGGAGGTGCCGGACCTCGAACGGTTCGGGTGGCGGACCGGCCGGCCCCTCGCCGACGCCGTGCATGCCGAAACCCTTCAGGTCCGCGACGCCTGACGTTCACCCGGCCCTGGCACCGTGGAGCCCATGAGCGGCCAGCTGATCGTGTCGGTGTCGGGCATCAGGGACGAAACCCGCCCGGCGGTGGACGCCTTCGCCCGGGAGATGGACGCCCGCGGCGTGCCGCTGTCGCTGCTCGTCGCGCCGCGACTGAAGGATCACTACCGGCTGGCGCGCGACCCGCACACCCAGGAGTGGCTGCTCGAGCGTCGCGAGGGCGGCGACGCCATCGTGCTCCACGGCTACGATCAGGCCGCGACCAAGCGGCGGCGCGCCGAGTTCGCGGTCCTGCCCGAACACGAGGCGCGGCTGCGGTTGCTCGCCGCCGACCGGGTGCTCGAGGAGACGGGGCTGCGGACCCGGCTGTTCGCGCCGCCGCGCTGGCTCGCCTCGCCCGGGGCCGTCGCGGCGCTGCCCGCCACCGGTTTCCGGCTCCTGGCCGGCGCCGCCGGAATCCACGACCTCGACCGCGATACCGTCACCCATGCACGGGTGTTCGGCATCGGCGAGGGCGCCAAGGCCGAACCGTGGTGGTGCCGGGCGATGGTCATCGGCGCCGCCCGGGTCGCACGGCGCGGCGGGCTGCTGCGGCTGTCGATCTCCGGCAAGCAACTCGACCGGCCGGGGCCGCGGCAGGCGATGCTCGACGCGATCGACCTCGCCCTGCACCTCGAGGCGCAGCCCTCCGTCTACCGCTGGCCGCCGCGCCTGCGCACACTCGGCGCGGCCTGAGCCCGAAGATCCGCCCACACGAACCTACCCTGCAGTAGGTTGGCGGGCATGGACGCAGACGTGATCGTGGTGGGCGCCGGCCTGGCCGGGCTCGTCGCCACGGCCGAACTCATCGACGCCGGGCGCACCGTGGTGCTCGTCGACCAGGAGAACTCGCACAACCTCGGGGGACAAGCCTTCTGGTCGTTCGGCGGGCTGTTCTTCGTGGATTCCCCCGAGCAGCGCCGGCTCGGCATCCGCGACTCGTACGACCTGGCCCTGCAGGACTGGATGGGCAGCGCCGCCTTCGACCGGGAGGACGAGGACTATTGGCCGCGCCGCTGGGCGCAGGCCTACGTCGAGTTCGCGGCCGGAGAAAAGCACGCGTGGCTGAAGGAACGCGGGCTGAAGCTGTTCCCCATGGTCGGCTGGGCCGAACGCGGCGGCTACGACGCCGGCGGTCACGGCAACTCCGTGCCGCGCTTCCACATCACGTGGGGCACCGGACCGGCCCTCGTCGAGATCTTCGCCCGCAGGGTGCTCGACGGCGTCGAGCGCGGCCGGGTGATCCTGCGGAACCGGCACCGCGTCGACGACCTCGTCGTCACCGGCAACGCCGTCACCGGGGTGCGCGGAACCGTGCTCGAGCCGTCGTCGGCGGCGCGGGGCGTGGCGTCGTCGCGCGTGGCGACCGGCGAGTTCGAACTCTCGGCCGGCGCGGTGATCGTCACGTCGGGCGGCATCGGCGGCAACTACGACCTGGTGAAGAAGAACTGGCCGAAGCGGCTGGGAGACCCGCCGAAGCACATGCTCACCGGCGTGCCGGCGCACGTCGACGGGCGGATGCTCGAGATCACCGAACGCGCCGGCGGGCGCGTCGTCAACCGCGACCGGATGTGGCACTACACCGAGGGCATCACCAACTACGACCCCGTCTGGCCCAACCACGGCATCCGCATCCTGCCCGGCCCGTCGTCGCTGTGGCTCGACGCCACCGGCAAGCGACTGCCGGTGCCGCTGTTCCCGGGCTTCGACACCCTCGGCACCCTCGAGCACATCGTGCGCAGCGGCCACGACCACACCTGGTTCGTGCTCGACCAGAAGATCATCGAGAAGGAGTTCGCGCTCTCCGGCCAGGAACAGAACCCGGACCTGACCGGACGCGACATCCGCAAGGTGCTGCAGCGGGTCAAGCCCGGCGCACCCGGACCGGTGGAGGCGTTCAAGCGCCGCGGCGTCGACTTCGTCGTCCGCGACACCCTCGCCGAACTGGTGGCAGGAATGAACGAGATCACCCCGGATGCGCCGCTGGATTACGCGACGGTCAAGCAGGTCGTCGAGTCCCGCGATCGCGAGATCGCGAACAAGTACACCAAGGATCTGCAGGTCGCGGCGATGCGCGCGGCCCGCGCCTACCTGCCGGACCGGATCACCCGCATCGCCGCCCCCCACCGGCTGCTCGATCCCAAGGCCGGACCGCTGATCGCGGTCAAGCTGCACCTGCTGACGCGCAAGACGTTGGGCGGGCTCGAGACCGACCTGTCGGGCCGGGTGCTGAAGGCCGACGGCTCGGTGTTCGAGGGCCTGTTCGCCGCCGGTGAGGTCGCCGGATTCGGCGGCGGCGGGGTACACGGCTACCGCTCGCTCGAGGGCACGTTCCTCGGCGGCTGCATCTTCTCCGGCCGCGCCGCCGGGAGGGCCGCAGGCCGCTGACGCGGCCGGTGCGTCCTTTGGGCGGCTACTGCAGCCCAAAGGACGCACCGGCGGTTACGCCTCGACCGAATCCTCGGCGGGCAGCACCCGGAACTCGGTGCCCTCCGGCGCCATCTCGGAGTAACGGCCGTAGAAGATGCCGGTGGCCTGCTCCGCGACGATGCCCTGGTGGATCGGCACGGCCACCCGCGGATTGACCGCGCGCAGATAGTCCACCGACTCCCAGATCTTCAGCCACGGTGCCGCGGCGGGCAGCGCGAGCACGTCGACCTCTTCGTTCGGGATGTACAGCGAATCGCCCGGATGCAGCAGCCGCGCCGGGTTCTCGGCGTCGCCGAGCAGATAGGCGGTGTTGTCGATGACCGGCAGTTCCGGGTGGATGACGGCGTGCCGGCCTCCGGTGCCGCGCACGCGCACGTCGCCGACGGTGAATGCGTCGCCCGGGAGCACGGCCTTCCAGCCGCCGCCCAGCTGAGCGGCGGTCTGCGGGTCCGCGTACAGGGCGGCCCCCGGGTTGGCCTCCACCAGCGCCGGCAGTCGCGCCGGGTCGGCGTGGTCCGGGTGCTGATGGGTGACCAGGATCGCGTCGAGCCCCGTGATGCCCTCGAAGCCGTGCGAGAAATTCCCCGGGTCGAACAGGATCGTCGCGCCCAGGTGCTCCACGAGCAGGCAGGAATGTCCGAAGTGGGTCAGTCGCATGCACCCGAGTATGGACCGTCGCGTGCCGCGGCGCGCCGAGCGATCTCGCGTCCGGGTTGCGCCGAGCGAATGTATCGTTCCGTCGGCCTACGGAGATGAGCGATACATTCGCTCGGCCCGCGGGCGGGTCAGCGCAGCTCCTCGGACCCGCTCGCTGCCTGCTGGGCGAGCGAGCGGCCCCACTGCTCGGCCCGATCCTCCTCGCCGGGCTCGAGCTTCGACTGCTTGTCGACGAGGAAGCTCTCCGGATCGGCGACGAGTTCGAACCCGTGCTTGCGCAGCTTCTTGGCGATGCCCTTGCCGGCGCGCCCGGTCAGGACGGCCGCGATGTCGATGCGCGTGTCGAACGATGCGGCCTTCCCGCCGCCGGCCGGCAGCGAATCGAGCCACTCGCGGACGCCCTCGCTCTCGGCGTCCGGCTCGAGCGTCAGCCCGCTGTCGGGTTTCTCGGCCTGCTCGACCGCGCCGTGGCGCGTCGACTCCCGGCTCATGCCGTGCGCATGCGTCGGGCCGCCGACGACCACCAGGTCGTATTCGGACAGGTTCTCCTCATGCGCCTGCGTCACGGGGACCGTGCGCACCGCGTCCGCCGGTCCCAGCCCGCGCGCGACGGCTTCCGCCACGTGACGGGTGTTCCCGAACATCGATTCGTACACCACCAGTGCTCGCATGCCGCGCCTCCTCGGCTGGGCGGAAAGTCGACGACCGTCCAACTCAGCATAGGAGCCGTCGGACCGAGCGAATGTGACTTTCCGTCGGCCTACGGAGATCAGCGATACATTCGCTCGGGTGGGTGGCGTTGTGAGGAGCTGCGAGGAGAGGATCGGGGCATGACGGATACGGTGCAGACGACCGGGGGAACGGTTCGGGGCACGCCGACCGACGGAGTGTGGGCCTTTCTGGGCATTCCGTACGCGGCCGCCCCGGTGGGGGCGGCGCGGTTCGCGGCCCCGGGCCCGGCGCCGCGTTGGGACGGTGTCCGCGACGCCACCGCGCCCGGCCCCACCTGCCCTCAGGCGCCGTACGCCGCTCCGGCGGCCGCATTGCTCGGCAACGTCATCGAACCCGGCGACGAGTGCCTGAATCTGTCCGTGTGGACACCCGATCCGGGCGCCTCCGGGTTGCCGGTGATGGTGTGGATCCACGGTGGCGCGTTCACCCGCGGCTCGAACCGGATCGACAGTTACGACGGACGCGCCTTCGCGCGCGACGGTGTGGTGCTGGTCGGCATCAACTACCGGCTCGGCGTCACCGGGTTCCTGTCGCTCGACGGCGCGCCGGACAATCGTGGCCTGCTGGATCAGCTCGCCGCGCTGCGCTGGGTGCAGGACAACATCCGGGCCTTCGGCGGCAACCCGGACAACGTGACGGTGTTCGGCGAGTCGGCGGGCGGGATGAGCGTGGCCACGTTGCTGGCCTCGCCCGCCGCGAGCGGACTGTTCCACCGCGCCGTCGTGCAGAGCGGCAACGCCACGGCCGCCTCGGACCTCGAGGACGCGCGCCGGGTGGGGGCTGTCCTCGCCGACCGCCTGGGTGTGCCGGCCACGGCCGAGGCGTTCGGGGCCCTCGCCCCGGACGTCCTGCAGGCGGCCCAGGACGCTCTCGGCCTCGACCTCGCCCAGAATCCGGACCCGGCCCGGTGGGGCGGGTCGGTGGTGCAGCGCGGCTTGGGCGTGATGAGCATGTTCCCGACGATCGACGGGGAGATTCTGCCGTCGTTGCCGATCGACGCGATCGCCGCCGGAGCGGGCACGGGTGTGCCGGTGCTGGCCGGCACGACCACGGACGAGTTCCGCTTCTTCCTGGTGCCGACCGGTATCGCCGCGGCGATCACCGACGACAACCTGCCGTTCGTCCTGCAGCGGTACGGGATCGATCCCGCGCTCGCCGACCTGTACGCGGCCCACCGGCCGGGCGCGACTCCCGGCGACGTGCTCGCCGCCGTCCTCACCGATTACGCCTTCCGGTCGGGCACGGTCACCCTGGCCGACGCGGTCGCCCGCCGCGGTGGCACGGCGTGGTTGTACGAGTTCGCCTGGCCGAGCCCGGTGCAGGATCTGCGGGCGTGCCATGCCCTCGAGATCGCGTTCGTCTTCGACCGCCTCGACGTCTCCCACCGGCTCACCGGCGATCGGCCCCCGCAGGCCCTCGCCGACGAGATGCACCGCGCCTGGGTGCAGTTCGCGACCACGGGAGGTCCGGGATGGGCAACGATCGGTGCCTCGCGGCCGGTCCGGGTGTTCGGCGGTGAGGGTGATCCGGTGGTGGCCGATCCGCGCGCCGACGAGCTGGCGTGCTGGATCGGGTGACGTCGCAGCGGAATCCGTGAGGGCAGCGCCCGCGGCGGGTAGGGCGGCCGCACGGTATCCCGGTGCCCGGAGGCGTCGCCCTGCGCCGGGGCTGGATCACCCAGCTCGCGAATCGCACGCCGACCCGGTATCCGGGCTGGTATTCGGTGCACCCGTCCGGGCCGCCGACGCTGTGGGAGGGCGGTGGCCGCATCCCGGCGGAGCGGACCGTCACGTGGGACTGTGTCCTCCTCGACACGCAGGGGTGCTGAGCGGCCGGGGCTACGGCTCCGGGCCGGCGACGATCTGCTCGACCCGATCGTGGAAGATCCGCCAGCGCCGCTCGTTCTCGTGCGTGAGCACCGCGCTCTGCGCCGCGAGATCGGCGGCGTGGTCGATCATTTCCGCGGCCGAGAAGACGTAACGTGGCGCGATGCGGTCCCCGGCGAGGTCCGCGCGCAGGGCGGCTGCGGTGAAGTCGATGCGTCCCAGGATCGCGACCGCCCGGTCGAGGTTGCGGGCGACGAGTTGGGCCGTCGTCGCGCACTGCCAGTCGTTGGTGACGATGCGGTGCCGTTCGGCGAGCAGGTCCGCCAGGCCCGGGTAGGCCAGCAGCGCCTCGAGCACGTCCCAGGCGGTCGCCATGGCGTCGGCGAGCCACTGCCCGGTCGTCCGGTTCGCCTCGGCGAGCGCCCCGAGGTCGGCCTTCAGTCTGGTGATCTCGGCGGGTTCGTCGCCGCTCTCCATGAACAGGATGCCGAGCGTCTCGGTGGCCCGATCGTCGTTGAGGTCGGGCGCGCCGGCGAACGGGCTCGGCGACGTCCGTTCGAGTGGTGCGACGACCGACCACCGCTCGGCGAGCGCCTTCAGGGCACGTGAGCTGCGGTGCAGCCGGATCACGTCGTGGAACGGCGATTCGGAATAGAACTTCTCGTGCTCGCGGTGGAACCGGGCGAGGTTACGCACCGTGAGCAGCAGCTGGTCCCGCTCCGCCTCCATGGCACGAGCGTGACACAGCACGACGACGCGCTGCCGGCGAATCGGAGACCTTCCGCCGGCAGCGCGTCGTGGGTGCGGGCCTCAGCGGGGGCTGAACCGCCGCAGCCGCAGGCTGTTGCTGACCACGAACACCGAGCTGAACGCCATCGCCGCGCCGGCGATCAGCGGGTTGAGCAACCCGAGCGCCGCGAGCGGCAGGGCCGCGACGTTGTAGGCGAACGCCCAGAACAGGTTGCCCTTGATGGTGCGCAGGGTGGCGCGGGCGAGCCGGATCGCGTCGGGAGCGGCCCGCAGGTCGCCGCGCACGAGCGTCAGGTCGGAGGCCTCGATCGCGACGTCGGTGCCGGTGCCCATCGCCAGTCCGAGGTCTGCCTGGGCGAGGGCGGCCGCGTCGTTGACGCCGTCGCCGATCATGGCGACGACCCGGCCCTCTTCCTGCAGCCTCTTGACCACGTCGACCTTGTCGGCGGGCAGGACCTCGGCGATGACCTCGTCGATGCCGACCTGCTTCGCGACGGTCTCGGCGGCGCTGCGGTTGTCGCCGGTGAGCAGCACCGGCCGCAGGCCGAGTTCGCGCAGATCGGCGATCGCCGACGCGGAGGTGTCCTTGATGGTGTCCGAGACGACGACGATCGCCCGGATGCGCCCGTCCCAGGCGATCCACACCGGTGTGCGGCCCTCGGCCTCGGCGGCCCCGGCGCTCCGTCGCAGCGATTCGGGCGCGGTCAGCGACCACTCGTCGCGCAGCCAGGACAGCCGGCCCGCGAGCACGGCGTGTCCGTCGACGACACCGGAAACCCCTCGTCCACCGTGGTTTTCGAAGCTTTCCACCGGCGAGAGAGCCCCGGTGGCCGCGGCCCGGTCGGCGACGGCGCGCCCGATGGGGTGCTCGGAGGCGTGCTCGAGCGACCCCGCCAGGTGCAGCGCCTCGTCCTCGGAGCCGCCGTCCGCCGCGTGCACCGCGGCCACGGCCATGCGGCCGGTGGTGACGGTGCCCGTCTTGTCGAGCACGACGGTGTCGACGCGGCGGGTGGATTCGAGGATCTGCGGTCCCTTGATCAGGATGCCGAGCTGGGCGCCGCGGCCGGTGCCGACGAGCAGTGCGGTCGGGGTCGCGAGGCCCAGCGCGCAGGGGCAGGCGATGATCAGTACTGCGACGGCAGCGGTGAACGCCGCGGTCACCGAGTTGCCCGTGAGGAGCCAGCCGGCGAGGGTGAGCAGCGACAGCCCGATGACGATCGGGACGAACACCGCCGACACCCGGTCGGCGAGCCGCTGCACCTCGGCCTTGCCGTTCTGCGCCTCCGTCACCAGCCGCGCCATCTGAGCGAGCTGGGTGTCGGCGCCGACGCGGGTCGCGCGGACCACGAGCCGGCCGCCCGCGTTGACGGTCGCGCCGACGACGGGGTCCGCGGGCCCGACCTCGACGGGCACGGGTTCGCCGGTGAGCATCGACGCGTCGACGGCGGAGGTGCCGGAGACGACGACGCCGTCGGTGGCGATCTTCTCGCCGGGACGCACGACGAACCGGTCGCCGACGGTGAGCCGGCCGATCGGGATCCGGGTTTCGGTGTCACCGTCGCCCAGCACGGCGACGTCCTTGGCGCCCATGTCGAGCAGTGCCCGCAGGGCCGCGCCCGACTGCCGCTTGGCGCGGGCCTCGAAATAGCGCCCCGCGAGAATGAAGGTGGTGACGGCGGCGGCGACCTCGAGATAGATGTGCGGCTCGGAGCTTCCGGTGGGGAGCAGGTCGAACGTCATCCGCATCCCGGTCATGCCGGCGTGGGTGAAGAACAACGCCCACAGCGACCAGAGGTACGCGGCCGTGACGCCGACGGAGATGAGGGTGTCCATCGTGGCGGCGCCGTGGCGGGCGTTGGTCCAGGCGGCGCGGTGGAACGGCAGTGCCCCCCACACCACGACGGGGGAGGCGAGGGTCAGGGTCAGCCACTGCCAGTTGTCGAACTGCAGCGCCGGGATCATCGACAGCAGTACCACCGGCACGGTGAGGACCGCGGAGACGGTCAGGCGCTGACGCCAGGCGGCGGCCTCGTCCGGTTCGGGGGCGGCCTCGGTGGCCTCCTCGGCCCGGGGCGGGGCGGGGAGCGCGGCGGTGTAGCCGGTCGCCTCGACCGTCGCGACGAGGTCGTCGGGGGCGACCCCGTGCGCATAGGTGACCTTCGCCTTCTCCGTCGCGTAGTTGACGGTGGCGGTCACGCCGTCCATCCGGTTGAGCTTCTTCTCGATGCGCGCCGCGCAGGAGGCGCAGGTCATGCCGCCGATCGAGAGTTCTACCTCGTGCACCATCTCACCCGTGGTCATGGGCGGGTCCCTTCTCGGGTCGGCGGGTCACTGCGGGGCGAGGCGGTAGTCGCCGGCCTCGTCGAGCGCGGTGGCGACGGCCTCGTCGTCGATTCCGTCGACGCTGGTCACCGTGACGGTGGAGACGCCGCCCGCGACCAGTTCGACGTGTACGTCCTCGACGCCGGGCAGGGCGCGCAGTTCCTCGGTGACGGCGCCGGCGCAGTGGCCGCAGGTCATGCCGACGACGGGGAAGGCCTGGGTGTTCATTCGGGGGTCCTCACTGCTCGGTCCGGTCGGTTCGGTGGGGTGGCTGCCGCAGCGGCAGCCGCTGGCCGTGTCGGTCAGGGGCAGGAGCCGGGTCATCGCGATTCTCCTCTGCGTGGGTGCACCCCATTTATACCCCCTAGGGGTATTGAACCGCCAGGGCGGGACGTGCTCTTCATCGAATCTTCAGGAATGCCGCGTGCCGTCGGGGCGGGACAAGGCCCGGAAAGCGGCGGGCCGGCCCGCCTTATCCTGAGAACCTCCGACAGGACCGACGGCAAGGATGTGAGGCGACACCGAGGTGAACGACGAGACTTCGGCCCGCGCCCTGTTCCCGGAATCGGATCCCACCGCGACCGCCCACCGCGCCGCCGACTGGGCGTCGACCGCGCTGGGGCCGATCGACACCTGGCCTGCCGAACTGACGGCGGCCGTGCGGACCGTCGTTCCGTCGCGGGTGCCCATGCTGCTGTGCTGGGGCCCCGAACTGGTGCAGATCTTCAACGACGCCTTCCGGCCCCTCCTCGGCGAGAAGTTTCCGGCGGCGGTCGCCCAGCGGGCCTCCGAGTGCTGGGGCGAGATCTGGGACTTCGTCGGCGCCCTCTTCGCCCAGGCGCAACGCGGGGAGCCGACCCTGTCGGAGCGGATGCAGTTGTTCATGCACCGATTCGGCTACACGGAAGAGACGTACTGGACGTTCTCCTACAGCCCCGTCCGGGCCGCCGACGGCACCGTCGCGGGCATCTTCGTCGCCACCACGGACGTCACCGAGCAGGTGCTCGCCGAGCGCCGGGCCGCCGTCCTGCGGGAACTCGGCCAGCTCTCGATGACGGAGACCGACACCGCCGACGATGCCTGCCGGGCTGCGCTCGGCCTGCTCGCCGGCCACGAGGACGATCTGCCGTTCGGCAGTGCCCACCTGTGCCGCGACGAGGTGACGGTGACGGTCGCCGAGTTCGGCACCGCTCCCGGCGCCGCGTCGGACCTGCCGGAGGTGATCGCCCGGGTCGCCGAGTCCGGCAAGGCCGAGACCGTCGCGGACCTCGGCCGCGACGGCGACACCGCGGTGGTCCTGCCGCTCCCGGTCTCCGCTGGTGGCCCGGCCGGCTCCCTCGTGCTCGGCATCAGCCGGTTCCGCGAGCTGAACGAGCAGTACCGGGTGTTCCTCGATATGGTCGCGGTCCGCGTGTCCACGGCCCTGTCCGATGCGCAGGCCTACGAGGCCGAACGCCGGCGGGCGGCCGAACTCGCCGAGCTCGACGCCGCCAAGAGCCGGTTCTTCGAGAACGTCAGCCACGAGTTCCGCACCCCGCTGACGCTGCTCCTCGGGCCGCTGCAGACCCTGCTCGACGAGCACGCCGCCGCGCTGCCACCCGCCCAGGTCGACGCCGTCGCGGCGGCGCGGCGGGCCGCCCTGCGCCTGCAGCGGCTCGTCGACATGCTGCTCGACGTTGCGCGTGGGGACGCCGGCCGGCTCGACGCCCACACCGAGCCCACCGACATCGTCGCGGTGACGCGCGAGGCCGCCGAACTGTTCCGCGACGCCGCGGACCGCGCGGGGCTCGCGCTCCTCGTCGAGGTCGACAATGTGCCGACCCGGTACGTGGCGACCGACCGGGCGATGTGGACGCACATCGTGCTGAACCTGCTGTCCAACGCGATGAAGTTCACGCCGGAGGGATCGGTCGCCGTGTCCCTGCGGGGTGACGGGGCGAACCTGGTGCTGCGTGTCGCCGACACCGGCACAGGCATCGCGGAGGCCGAGCGGGGCAAGATCTTCGACCGCTTCTACCAGATCGGCGACCGGTCCGGCCGCAGCCGCGAGGGCTCGGGCATCGGGCTGTCTCTTGTCGCGCAATTCGTTGCCGCCCTGGGTGGTTCGGTGTCCGTCGACGCCGTCGCCCCGCACGGCTCGGTGTTCACGGTGACGGTGCCCGCGGTGCCGAGCGCGCAGCCGGCACCACGCGCCGCGGACGACGTCGTGGCGTCCGCCGGCGCGGCGTATCTGGGGGAGGCCGAGGCGTGGCGGCCCGTCGCGACCCCCGGCGCCGGACCGCGCGAGGGGCAACCGCGCCTGCTCCTCGTCGAGGACAACGCGGACATGCGTGACCATCTCGTCGACCTGCTCGCCGCGCAGGGTTGGCACGTCGACGTCACCGCCGACGCCGAGTCCGCGCTCGAGCGGATCCGGACGGAGGTTCCCGACCTGCTCCTCAGCGACGTCATGCTGCCCGGACGTAGCGGGTTGTCGCTGCTGCAGGACGTGCGGGGCGACGAACGGCTGGTGCGGCTGCCGGTGATCCTGCTCACGGCCCGGGCCGGATCGGAGTCCGCCGTCGAGGGGCTGCGGGCCGGTGCCGACGACTACGTCGTCAAGCCGTTCCATCCCAGCGAGCTGATCGCCCGGGTCCGCGTGCACCTGGAGATGTCGCGGCTGCGGGAGGCGTTGCTCGCCGCCGGCGAGCGCGAGGCCGCCTCGCTCCGGACCGCCTTGGACACACGGAGTGTCACGAGCCGGGCCGTGGGCCTGCTCATGGCAGCGCACCGGGTCGACGCGGACACCGCGTTCGCGCAGCTGTCGGCGATGTCGCAGGCGACGAACGTCAAGGTCCGCACCCTCGCGGCCGAGATCGTCGAGAACTTCACGGCGTCGCTCGCCGAGCCGGGGCCGCCACAGCCGTGACGGGGCCGCCGGCGTCGGGCCCTGCCGATTCCGGACCGGCTCGGGTCGGCCGGTAAACTGCGGGCTGTCCGGTGTCCGTCCCCGGGCGCCAGCACTACTACCGAGGAGCAGCACGTGGCTCGTGTCGTCGTCGAAGTCATGCCCAAGGCCGAGATTCTCGATCCTCAGGGCCAGGCCATTGTCGGGGCGCTGTCGCGACTGGGCTTCGCGGGCGTGTCCGACGTCCGTCAGGGAAAGCGCTTCGAGCTCGAGGTCGACGGCAGCGTCGACGACGCCGAGGTCGAGAAGATCGCCGAGGCTCTGCTCGCCAACACGGTCATCGAGGACTGGACCGTGCGGCGGATCGACGGTGACGCATGAGTGCCCGCGTCGGAGTCATCACCTTCCCGGGCACGCTCGACGACATCGATGCGGCCCGCGCCGTCGAACTCGCCGGCGGTGAGGCCGTCAGCCTCTGGCACGGCGACGCCGACCTGAGGGGAGTCGACGCGGTCATCGTGCCGGGTGGCTTCTCCTACGGCGACTACCTGCGCTGCGGCGCCATCGCGCGGTTCGCCCCGGTCATGGGCAAGGTCGTCGAGGCCGCTCGGGGCGGGATGCCGGTGCTCGGCATCTGCAACGGCTTCCAGGTGCTGTGCGAGGCGGGTCTGCTGCCGGGGGCCCTCACCCGCAACGAGGGCCTGCACTTCATCTGCCGCGACCAGTGGCTGAAGGTGGAGTCGAACACCACCGCGTGGACCACCCGCTACGAGGCCGGGGCCGAGATCCTGGTGCCCCTCAAGTCGGGTGAGGGCCGGTTCCAGGCCTCGGAGAAGGTGCTGGACGAACTCGAGGGTGAGGGCCGCGTGGTGTTCCGCTACGCCGGCGACAACCCGAACGGCTCCCAGCGCGGCATCGCGGGCATCTCGTCGGCGAACGGCCGCGTCGTCGGCCTGATGCCGCACCCCGAGCACGCCACCGAAGCGCTCACCGGTCCCAGCGACGACGGGCTCGGCATGTTCTACAGCGTTCTCGACGCGGTCGTCTCCGCCTGATTCCCGTTCGTGGGCAGGGTCAGGTCGAAGCGGGCACCGCGCCCCGGCCCGTCGCTCGCGGCCGTGAGATTGCCGCCGTGGGCGCGGGCGAGACTGCGCGCGATGGTCAGGCCCAGGCCGCTGCCGCCGGGGCTGCGGGCCGGATCGATCCGGTGGAACCGCTCGAACACCGCGTCGAGCTGATCCGCGGGGATGCCGTCGCCCGTGTCGCGGACCCGCACCCGCACGGCCGCCCGGTCCGCGCGCTCGCACGTGACGACCACCCGGCCCCCGGCCGGCGTGTGACGCAGGGCGTTCTCGAGCAGGTTCGCCAGGATCTGCGCCACTCGCTGCGAATCGAACCGGACCGGCGGCAGCGCCTCGGGCAGCTCCGTCCCGAGCCCGACCTGCTTGTCGGCGAACCGCGGTGCCGCGGCCGAGACCGATGCCGTCACCGCCGCGGCGAGGTCGCCCTCCTCGGGGTGCAGGGCGAGCGCGTGCTCGTCCGCGGCGGAGAGGTCGGACAGGTCCGACACGAGACGCCGCAGCCGGTCGAGCTGGTGGTGCATCACCTGCCACGAGGTGGCGTCGGCGGGCAGTACGTCGTCCTCGATGCCCTCGAGGTAGGCCTCGAGCGTGGCCACGGGTGTGCGCAGTTCGTGGGCGAGATCGTCGAGCAGCCGGCGTCGTGAGAGCTCCGTGCTGTGCAGGCGGCCCGCCATGTCGGCGAAGGCGTTCTCGAGCCGGGCGAAGTCCGCGTCGCCGGACCGGGTGATCGGCACGTCGTAGCGGCCGCGGGCGACGTGGCCCGCGGCCTCCACCAGCCGGCCCACCGGCGCGGTGATGCGGCGCACCAGGACCACGGACGTGATCGCCGCGGCACCGAGCGCGACGGCTGCCCCGGCGGCGAGCGCGACCGCCCCGGCCTGCGCGAACGCCTCCTCGGTGTGAAGGCGGACCTGCGTGTCCTCCACGCCCGCGTGGGCGAGGTGGTAGTGGAACAGCGGGGCGGCCACCAGCGTCGCGACGACGGTGAGCGTCGCGGCCCCGACGAACAGCACGAGCAGTTGCGCGATCAGCAGCCGCCCGCGCAGTCCCAGCCGGTTCACCGCGCGGCCTCCATCGCATACCCGACCCCGCGCACGGTCCGGACGAAGCGCGGGGCGGCGGCATCGTCGCCGAGCTTGCGGCGCAGGGCGCGGATGTGGACGTCGACGATGTGCTCGTCGCCGAACCAGTTCGGCCCCCACACCTCGTCGATGATCTGCCGGCGTGAGAGCGCCGCCGAAGGTCGATCCGAAAGTGCCAGCAGCACATCGAATTCCGTGCGTGTCAGCTCCACCGGCGCGTCGTCGACCGAGACGGTGCGCGACACCGGATCGACGACGAGCCCGCCGATCCGGCGCGGTGCCTCCGCCGCGGTGCCACTGCGGGGCCGGCGCAGCATGGCACGCACCCGGGCGACGAGCTCCCGTGGCCCGAAAGGCTTCACGACGTAGTCGTCGGCGCCCACCGACAGGCCGATCACCTTGTCCACCTCGTCGCCACGGGCGGTGAGCATGAGCACGTACGCGTCCGAGAAGGTCCGCAGCTGCCGGCACACCTCGATGCCGTCGAATCCCGGCAGCATCAGGTCGAGCACCACGAGCACCGGGTCCGTCTGCCGAGCCAGCGCGACGGCCGTCGGTCCGTCGTAGGCGAGCGCGACCTCGAAGCCCTCCCGTTCGAGATAGCTGGCCACCACCTTCGCCAGGGCGGCTTCGTCGTCGACTACGAGGATGCGGGGGCCGGGGGTGTGCACGCGGCCAGGGTACCCAGCACTCGCGGCCGTCCGTTCCCTGTCGCGGGTCGGGTGTACAACTGGGTGGCCCTGTCCGCCGACCGAGGAGATCCCATGCCCAGCGCGGACAGTGTGCGCGCGATGATGCTGGCGCTGCCCGAGGCACGTGAAGTGGTGGTGGACAGCTGGGGTGACCAACCCACGTACCGGGTGCGGAACAAGATGTTCGGCCTCCTGGGTTACGGTGCGGCCACGGTCTGCCTCAAAGCCACCGTGGACACCCAGGCGGCCCTGCTCCACGAGGATCCGGACGTGTTCCGCGCGGCCCCGTTCTTCGGGCGCTACGGCTGGATCGACGTGGTTTTCGCCGCGGTCGACACGGTCGAGTTGGCGGAACTGATCGAGGATGCGTGGCGGCTGACCGCGCCGAAGCGGGTCGTCGCGGCGTTCGATGCCCGCCGGGAACATCGCTGACGAGCGAGTGCCGCAGGGTGCCGACCATGCCGCGGGTGACCATGCCGCGGGGGACGAGGGCCGGGCGCCCCCGGCTGCCCGCCACTCGGGTTGCGGCAGAGAATTGTTCGGCGACCCGTCGACGACGGATCGGATCGCGGTGACCCCGTGAATGCGCTGCATCGCGTATCGAGCAGGCGGATCTATCGACGCGTCCGTCGTCGGGGCCGCGCGTCCAGTTCGTCGCGCAGAGTCCGGTAGGTTGCGACGTCGATCTCGCCGGAGGCGAGCCGCCGGTCCAGGATCCGGCGGGCGTCGTCGCCGGGATCCGGTGGCGCCGCCGCCCGGACCACCGCCCACACCACCACCCCGGCGAGCAACAGCCAGAACACACCCATTGCGAGGGCGGCGGCCCAGCCTGCGCCGCCGTACCAACCCATCATCGCGCACCTCCTACGACGAGTGTGCGCGCCGCCGCGTGTGGGCGGGCGTTGCGGCCGATGAAGTTTCGATGAAGGACCGGCCGGGGCGGGGCTGCGGCCCCGGACTCGGCCGATACGGCGGGTACCGTCGAATCATGTTGTGGAACAAGAGAGTAGTAGCGGCAGCGGCGGCGGTTCCGCTCGCCCTGGTGATCGTGGCGTGTGGCAGCGACGAGCCGCAGCAGCAGGCGGGGACGGCGACTCCGGGCACGTCCCAGACCTCGGTGCCGGCCGGGCAGGCGCAGTTCGTCGACGCGGACGTCGAGTTCCTGCAGGAGATGTATCCCCATCACGCGCAGGCCGTGCAGATGGCCCAGGCCGTGCCCGAACGCAGCGAGGATCCGCAGCTCATCGACCTCGCCGCCCGCATCGAGGCCGCGCAGGAACCCGAGATGGAGCAGATGGTGTCGCTGCTCGACAGCTGGGGGCAGGAGGCGCCGGACGAGGACGGGATGGGTCACGGCGGCATGGGCATGCCCGGCGGGATGCCGGGAATGATGTCCGACGACGAGTGGGACTCCATGATGGGGGCCCGCGGCATGGACTTCGACCGCATGTGGCTGACCATGATGATCGTCCACCACGAGGGCGCGATCGAGATGTCGCAGACCGAGCTGGCCGAGGGCGTGAACCCGGAGGCGCGGCAACTCGCCGAGTCGATCATCGCGACGCAGCAGGCGGAGATCGACGAGATGCGCGCCATGCTCGAGCGGTAGTCGGGGCCGTGATCGGATCGTGACCGTCCCACCCCTTCCATTCATACCCCCAGGGGGTATCAATGGAAGGGTCCACGGAAACGGAAACGGATCGAGGCGGGAGCCATGACAGAGCTCGCACACCACGGACACGCTGCCCACACCGCGCCGCCCGGAGCGCGCGACGCCCACCGCGCCCGGGACCGGCACGCCGGGCACGGGCCACACGGTGAGATCTTCCGTCGCAGATTCTGGGTGAGCCTGGTCCTCGCGGTTCCGATCGTGGCGTTCAGCGCCATGTTCGCCGACCTGCTCGGCTACGCGCTGCCCGACGCCGCGTGGGCCGGATGGGTCTCGCCCGTCCTCGGCACGGTCGTGTTCGCCTACGGCGGCAGCCCCTTCCTCGTCGGCGGGTGGAACGAGCTGCGGGACCGCCGGCCCGGAATGATGCTGCTCATCGCCATGGCCATCAGCGTCGCGTTCGCGGCGTCCTGGGTGACCACGCTCGGGCTGGGCGGGTTCGACCTCGATTTCTGGTGGGAACTGGCGCTGCTGATCGTGATCATGCTGCTCGGGCACTGGCTCGAGATGCGGGCGCTGGGCTCGGCGTCGCGCGCGCTCGACGCCCTGGCCGCGATGCTGCCCGACACCGCCGAGAAGGTGACCGCGGACGGCGTCGTGCAGGTCGCCCTCGCCGACCTGGCCGTCGGCGACGTCGCGCTGGTGCGCGCCGGTGCGCGCGTCCCGGCCGACGGCACGGTCGTCGACGGGCGCGCCGACGTGGACGAGTCGATGATCACCGGCGAGTCCCGCGCCGTGCCCCGCGCCGTGGGCGACACCGTCGTCGCCGGCACGGTCGCCACCGACAGTGCACTGCGCGTCCGCATCTCCGCGGTGGGGGAGGACACCGCGCTCGCCGGCATCCAGCGCATGGTCGCCGACGCGCAGGCCTCGTCCTCGCGAGCCCAGGCGCTCGCGGACCGGGCCGCCGCCTTCCTCTTCTACTTCGCCACCGTCGCCGGCGTCCTCACCTTCGCCGTGTGGACGCTGCTCGGCAACGTCGACGAGGCCGTCGTCCGTACCGTCACGGTCCTGGTCATCGCGTGCCCGCACGCGCTGGGCCTGGCCATCCCACTCGTCATCGCCATCTCGACCGAGCGCGCCGCCCGCGCCGGCGTGCTCGTCAAGGACCGGCTGTCGCTGGAGCGGATGCGCGGCGTGGACGTCGTCCTGTTCGACAAGACCGGGACCCTGACCCAGGGGCGGCACGTCGTCACCGACGTCGTCGCCACCGCCGGCACCACCGAGGACGACCTGTTGACCCTGGCCGCCGCGGTCGAATCCGACAGCGAGCACCCCGTCGCCCGCGCCGTCGTCGCCGCCGCGGGAGGGCGAGTCATGTTGCCGACGAAGGATTTCCGCTCCCTGCCCGGCCGCGGGGTGCGGGCCGTGGTGGACGGGGCGACCGTGTTCGTCGGCGGTCCGGCCGTGCTCGCGGACCTGCGGGCGCACGTGCCCGCCGACGTCGCGGCCGCGACCGACCGCTGGGTCGCCCGCGGGGCGTCGGTGCTGCACGTCGTGCGCGACGGCACGGTGCTGGGAGCCGTCGCGCTCGAGGACGCGGTGCGCGAGGAGTCGCGGCAGGCGATCGACGCCCTGCACGCGCGCGGGGTGAAGGTCGCCATGATCACCGGGGACGCGCGGCAGGTGGCCGACGCCGTCGCCGCCGACCTCGGTATCGACGAGGTGTTCGCGAACGTGCTGCCCGAACACAAGGACGCGAAGGTCGCCGAGCTGCAGGCCCGCGGGCACCGCGTCGCGATGGTCGGTGACGGGGTCAACGACGCGCCGGCGCTGGCGCGGGCCGACGTCGGCATCGCGATCGGCGCGGGCACCGACGTCGCCGTCGAGTCGGCCGGCGTGGTCCTGGCCGCAGACGATCCGCGCGCCGTGCTGTCGGTGATCGCACTGTCGCGGGCGAGCTACCGCAAGATGTGGCAGAACCTGGCCTGGGCCACCGGGTACAACGTCGTCGCGGTGCCCCTCGCGGCCGGTGCGCTGGCCTTCGCCGGGGTGGTCCTGCCGCCTGCGGTCGCTGCCGTGCTCATGTCGGTCTCCACGATCGTCGTGGCACTGAACGCGCAGTTGCTGCGCCGGCTGGAGCTGGATCCGGCGAAGGTCGCAGCCCGGAGCTGAGACGACCGTCGCCCGACGCGACGAAAGGGGCCCCGCCGCCGTCCCGATCGGCGGCGGGGCCCCTTCTCCTGCGGTCCGGAGCGCGGCCCCCAACCGGCTCCGGCGGGCACCGCCGAATCCCCCGATCGGCCGTGCCGGGTATCACTATGCCGCACGTCGTCGCCGTTGTCTCGAGTAGCATTACGCATCTTTGCCGGGGCCGTTCGGCCGTCCCCTTCCGGGCCGGGAAGCGCGTGAGCGCGACGGCTCACCGTGAATTCCGCCTTTCACCGGCGCGGGCGCGTCCCGGCGTGTCACGCTCGAACAATGAAGACCAAGACTGCTGTGGTGGCGGCGGTCGCCGCCCTCTTCCTGCTCACCGCCTGCGGATCCGACGACGAGACGTCCGCGCCCGAGAGCACGACCCGCCCGGCCGGCAGCGTCGCCTCCAGCGTCGTCCAACGTGCCGTCGACGCAGCGAAGTTGGGGACCTTCGTCGCAACCTTCCGGACGGGCTACCCGAACCTGGCCGACGGTCGGGACGACGCCTCCATCGAGGCGATCGTCACCGAAACCTGTCCCCTGATCGACGACGGGGCGAGCGACGAGGAGATCAACAGCCGGGTCGCGGAGCTGTCCGCCAACGGGGCGGTCACCCCCACCGATCAGCAGGTGGACCGCATCACCCAGCTCGTCCGCGCCGCCTGCTGACGGCGAACCCGGTGCCGTGGCGGCACACCCGTGTCGGTCCCGTCCGCTACCGTCCCGGCCATGGCACTGAACATCGGCATGATCACCTTCGACAGCGCCGACCCCGGCCCGCTTGCCACGTGGTGGGCCGAGCAGATCGGCGGCCGGATCGAGCAGGACAACGACGGCTGGTTCTACATCGTCGGAATGCCCGGCACCGCACAGAAACTCGGTTTCCAGAAGGTTCCGGATCCGACCCCGGGCAAGAACCGGGTCCACCTCGACCTGGTGGCGCCCGATCTCGACGCCGAGGTGC
>NZ_PCZU01000216.1:19298-19528 GCF_002887785.1 Rhodococcus sp. ENV425 | reverse complement strand
GCGGGCGCGGGTGAGGTGCACCGCCAGGACATGGGCGGGTTCCGATGGGTGACGCTCACCGACCCGGACGGCAACCAGTTCTGCGTGGCGGGAGGGCACTGAGCGACGGCGGCAGCGCGGCCCCGGGGGCGGGATTCGATCCCGCCCCGTCGGCGCGGTCGCCGGCGACGCGGTGCGCTCGCGGAGACACTCCCGGTCGTGCATCACGGACGTGCCGGGGTGCGGGGTGG
>NZ_PCZU01000216.1:11480-19259 GCF_002887785.1 Rhodococcus sp. ENV425 | reverse complement strand
GGGTGCGGTGCGAGGATGCAGCCATGCCTACGACCACGCCCGCCGACGCACAGGGCCTGTGCAACTTCGTCGATCTGTCGCCGTCGCCGTTCCACGTGTGCGCGACCGTCGCGGCCACCCTCACCGACGCCGGCTTCACGCAGCTCACCGAGGCCCAGGTGTGGCCGAGCGAGCCCGGCCGCTACTACCTGCTGCGGGGCGGCTCGTTGATCGCGTGGAGCACCGAAGGCGCCGACGGCGACCCCGCCCGCCCGTTCCGGATCGTCGGCGGCCACACCGACAGCCCCAACCTGCGGGTCAAGCAGCACCCCGACCTCGCCTCGGCAGGCTGGCAACTGGTCGGTCTCGAACCGTACGGGGGAGCATGGCTGAACTCGTGGCTGGACCGCGATCTCGGCGTCTCCGGCCGGCTCACGGTACGGGCCGGCAACGGTGCCGAGGACGTGCTCGTGCGCGTCGACCGGCCGATCCTGCGTGTCCCCCAGCTCGCCATCCACCTCTCGGAGGACCGCAAGGGCGTGCAACTGGATCCGCAGCGCCACGTCAACGCCGTGTGGGGGGTGGGCACCGCGCCGCGGTCCTTCCTCGCCTTCCTCGCCGAGGCGGTCGAGGTCGAGGCCGACGCGATCCTGGGCTGGGAGCTGATGACCCACGACCTGGCCCCGTCCACCCTGGTCGGGGCGGACGCGGACCTCGTCAGCGCGCCACGGCTGGACAACCAGGGCACCTGCTACGCCGGGACCGCGGCGCTGCTCGCCGCCGTCGGCCACGTCGCCGAGCACGGCGGCCCGGTGCCGCTGCTCGCCCTGTTCGACCACGAGGAGGTCGGCAGCATGTCCGACCGCGGCGCGTTCTCCGACCTGCTGAACACCGTGCTCGAACGGGTCGTGCTGGCCCGCGGCGGGAGCCGCGAGGACTTTCTGCGGACCATGGCCGGCTCGGTGGTGGCCTCCGGCGACATGGCTCACGCCACCCACCCGAACTACCCGGACCGCCACGAGCCCGCCCACCGCATCGCGGTGAACGGCGGCCCCGTGCTCAAGGTCAACCAGAACCTGCGCTATGCCACAGACGCCGCCGGCGCCGCCGCGTTCGCGCTCGCCTGCGATCAGGCCGGGGTGCCGCTGCAGCGCTACGTGCATCGCGCCGACCTGCCGTGCGGCTCGACGATCGGCCCCATCACCGCCTCCCGGACCGGGCTGACGACCGTCGACGTCGGGGCTCCGCAGCTCGCGATGCACTCGGCGCGCGAGCTCATGGGAGCGAAGGACGTCACCGCGTACGCCCGCGCTCTCGGGGCGTTTCTCACTCCGGCGAACTGACCGGCACGGCCCGGCATCCGGTGCCAGACTGAGGGGACAATTCGCCCGACCGCGAACGGTGGTGATCCTGTGACCGGCCCGTCGTTCCCCGACCATCTGCTCACGCTCGCCGAATGGACGGAACTGCCCGAATACGAGCAGTTCCACGTCGAGGTCTGCGAAGGGGTGCTGTCGGCGTCGCCGCGGCCCGGATACCTGCACCAGCACGTCGCGTTCGGGCTCGTCGCTCAGCTCGCCGATCAGCTGCCGAAGGAACTGGCCGTGCTCGGCGACGTGGAGGTGCTGCTCACCGAGTCCCCGCTGACGGTGCGCTGCCCGGACGGCATCGTCGTCGACCGGGCGCTGGTCGACGCCGACCCCGACCGCGCGACGGCCGCCGACGTGCGGTTGGTGGTGGAGGTCATGGCCGAGGGCAGCGTCCGCACCGATCGCGTCACGAAGTTCTCCGAGTACGCCGAGGCGCGCATCCCCGCCTACTGGATGATCGACCTCGTCGAACCCGCGACGCTGGGGGTGTTCGTGCTCGACGACGGGTGGTACCGCTACGAGGGGGAGTACACGGGCAAGGTGCTGCTTCCGGCCGCGGGTCACCGGGTGAGCGTGGATCTCGACGCGTTGACGGCGGTGCGGCCGCCGCGGGGCGTCGCACCGGTGGACGGCGCCGGGCGTGCACCCGGATAGACTGGCCGCGGCAGCGCGCGCCCGGCCTGCCGTTTCGATCCCAGAGTGAAGGGACCCGACGCCCAGTGTCACCGCAGGTGGATACCGTCACCCACGCCGCCGAAACCCCCGATGTCGCCCAGCCCTCCCGCGAGCTGGGGCTGAAGGACGACGAGTACGCCCGCATCCGCGAGATCCTGGGCCGTCGTCCCACGGACGCCGAGCTGGCCATGTACTCGGTGATGTGGTCCGAGCACTGCTCCTACAAGTCCTCCAAGGTGCACCTGCGGTACTTCGGGGAGACCACCACCGACGAGATGCGGGCGTCGATGCTCGCGGGTATCGGTGAGAACGCCGGCGTCGTCGACATCGGCGACGGCTGGGCGGTCACCTTCAAGGTCGAATCCCACAACCATCCGTCCTACGTCGAGCCGTACCAGGGCGCCGCGACCGGTGTCGGCGGCATCGTCCGCGACATCATGGCGATGGGCGCCCGCCCGATCGCGGTCATGGACCAGCTGCGCTTCGGCGCCGCCGACGCGCCCGACACCCGTCGCGTCGTCGACGGCGTGGTCCGCGGTATCGGCGGCTACGGCAACTCCCTCGGCCTGCCCAACGTCGGCGGCGAGACCGTCTTCGACGCCTCCTACGCCGGCAACCCGCTCGTCAACGCGCTGTGCGCCGGCGCGATGCGCAAGGAGGACCTGCACCTGGCGTTCGCGTCGGGCACAGGCAACAAGGTCATCCTGTTCGGTGCGCGCACCGGTCTGGACGGCATCGGCGGCGTGTCCGTCCTGGCGTCGGAGACCTTCGAGGGCGACGAATCTTCTTCCGGCCGGAAGAAGCTGCCGGCCGTGCAGGTGGGGGACCCGTTCACCGAGAAGGTGCTCATCGAGTGCTGCCTCGACCTCTACCGCGAGAAGCTCGTCGTCGGCATCCAGGACCTCGGTGGCGCCGGCCTCGCCTGCGCGACCTCCGAGCTGGCCGCCGCCGGTGACGGCGGCATGCACGTCGCACTGGAGCGGGTCCCGATGCGCGCGAAGGGAATGACGCCCGCCGAGGTGCTCTCGAGCGAGTCCCAGGAGCGCATGTGCGCCGTCGTGACCCCGGAGAACGTCGACGCCTTCATGGCCGTGTGCAAGAAGTGGGACGTGCTCGCCACCGTGATCGGCGAGGTCACCGACGGCGACCGGCTCGTCATCACCTGGCACGGTGAGACCGTCGTCGACGTGCCGCCGCGCACCGTCGCGCACGAGGGCCCGGTGTACCACCGTCCGGTGCAGCGCCCGGAGTCCCAGGACGCGCTCGTCGCGGACACCACCGCCGGACTGCAGCGCCCGCAGACTCCCGAGGAGCTGAAGGCGACCCTGCTGAAGATGATCGGCTCGCCGCAGCTGTGCAGCCGCAGGTGGATCACCGAGCAGTACGACCGTTACGTCCGCGGCAACACGGTGCTCGCCGAGAACGCCGACGCGGGCGTGGTCCGCGTGGACGAGAAGACCGGCCGCGGCATCGCGCTGGCCACCGACGCGTCGGGCCGCTACACCCAGCTGGACCCGTACGCCGGCGCGCAGCTCGCCCTCGCGGAGGCCTACCGCAACGTCGCCGTCACCGGTGCCACCCCCAAGGCCGTGTCCAACTGCCTCAACTTCGGCTCGCCCGAGGATCCGGGCGTGATGTGGCAGTTCCAGCAGGCCGTGCGCGGTCTCGCCGACGGATGCGCGCAGCTCGGCATCCCCGTCACCGGCGGCAACGTCAGCTTCTACAACCAGACCGGGGCCACCCCGATCCTGCCGACCCCGGTCGTCGCCGTGCTCGGCGTGATCGACGACGTGCACCGGCGCATCCCCACCGGCCTCGGCCTCGAGCCGGGCGAGACCCTGATCCTGCTGGGGGAGACCCGCGACGAGTTCGACGGCTCGATCTGGGCGCAGGTCGAGCACGACCACCTCGGCGGCGTGCCGCCGAAGGTCGACCTCGAGCGGGAGCGGCTGCTCGCCGAGATCCTCACCGCCGGTTCGCGCGACGGCCTGATCTCCGCCGCCCACGACCTGTCCGAGGGCGGCCTCGCGCAGGCGGTCGTGGAGGCCGCGTTGGCCGGCGAGACCGGCTGCCGGATCCTGCTGCCGGAGGACGCGGATCCGTTCGTGACCCTGTTCTCCGAGTCCGCCGGCCGGGTGCTGGTGGCGGTGCCGCGCACCGAGGAGACCCGCTTCACCGGCATGTGCACGGCGCGCAACATGCCGTGGGTGCGGATCGGGGTCGTCGACGAGGGCTCCGACTCCGTCGAGGTGCAGGGCCGGTTCTCGGTCTCGATGGCCGAACTGCGAGAGGTCTACGAGGGCACACTGCCGGCATTGTTCGGGTGAGCGATGGTCGGATCCCAGGTCGATCGGCTGGCGTTGATCGAGGCCCGGCAGGGCCGGATCATCGACGCGGTCACCGAATTCGGTGACCGTCATCCCCACACCGCCCAGGCGTGGGGACTGCTGAGCCTGGATTTCACCGGCATCGCCTTCGCGGCCCTGTTCTTCTGCTGGTCGCTGACCCCGTCGCTGCTGCCCCGCGACTGGTTGTTCCAGGGCATCATCGGCGGCATCAACGTCGCCATCGGCTACGGCGTGGGGTGTGCCGTCGGCTGGGCCGGGTACCGGCTGCTGCTGGCGAACCGACTGTGGTGGCCGCCGCCGCTGCCCGTGCTGCGGGCGATCAAGGTCGCGGTCCCCGTCGCGGCCGTGCTCGCGTCGCTGGTGGCCCTGGTGTTCGCCTCGCGGCAGCAGCGTCAGCTCGCCGCGCTGATGAATGCCGAGGGCACCACCACCAGCGGGTATCTGCGGACCCTGGTGCTTGCCGCCGCCGTCGCGATCACCCTGATCGCGACCTGGCGGGGGCTGCGCGAACTCGCGGGAATCGTCGCGTGGCAACTCGTGCGGCGCCTGCGCATGCCGCCGGGTGCGGCTCGCTCGCTCGGTGCGCTGCTGGTGGTGCTGGTGGTCTTCATGCTGATCGACGGTGTGCTGGCCCGGGGTGCGTACGCGGGACTCAACGTGGTGTTCGGTCTCCAGAACAGCGAGACCCGCCCCGGGATCACCCAGCCGCTCGTGCCCGAGAAGTCCGGGAGCCCGGAGTCGTTCGCGGCGTGGGACACGCTCGGTTACCAGGGCCGCGACTTCGTCGGCCGGGGACTGAGCGCCGCGGAGCTGACCGCGATCAACGGCGCCCCGGCGAGGGAACCGATCCGGGTCTACGCCGGGCTCGAGACCGCCGACACCCCCGAGGCGCGTGCCGACCTGGTGATCGACGAGCTCGAACGCACCGACGCGTTCGACCGCGAGGTGCTCGTCGTCATCCCGACCACCGGCACCGGATGGGTCAATCCGACCGCGGCGATGATGATGGAACTGGTCCACAACGGCGACGTCGCCCTCGTCGCGTGGCAGTACTCGTACATGCCGAGCTGGATCTCGTTCCTCGCCGACCGCGAGAAGGCCGCCGCCGCCGGCGACATGCTGATCGACCGGGTGCACAACCGGTGGCTCGCCCAGGCCGCCGAGCATCGCCCGAAGCTGTACCTGTACGGGGAGAGCCTCGGAACCCAGTCGGGGGAGGGCGCTTTCGACACGCTCGCCGAGATCCGCGACACCGTCGACGGTGTCCTGTGGGTCGGTCCGCCCAACTCGAACCGCCTGTGGCGTCAGCTCGTCACCCGGCGCGACCCGGGCACCACCGAGGTCGAGCCGGTGTACGCGGACGGTCTGGTGGTGCGCTTCGCCGACAACCGCGCGTCGATCGGCGAACCCGACACTCAATGGTTGTTCCCCCGGATCCTGTACCTGCAGCACGCCTCCGATCCGGTGGTGTGGTGGTCCCCGGACCTGATCTTCAGCCGGCCGGACTGGCTGTCCGAACCGCCCGGACCCGATCGGCTGCCGCAGATGCGGTGGTTCCCGTTCGTGACGTTCTGGCAGGTCTCGGCGGATCTGACCAACGCCGCGGGGGTACCCGACGGTCACGGCCACAACTACGGCACCACGGTGCTCGACGGGTGGCTCGCGATCGCCCGGCCCGAAGGCTGGGCGGAGACCGACACCGAGCGGGTGCGGTTCGCGCTGAGCGTCATCGACGACCTGCAGGGACCGGAGAAGTGAGCCGGCCGGGACGGGCTCGCCGCCGGCCGTGGCTCGGTCCGGTCGTCGCCGCGGCGGTCGTCGGCTGGGGTGCGGTGCTGCCGGCCACGCGCCTCGGGCCGCGGGGGCGGGCCGTGCTGTCCGCAGCGGTCGGCGCCGCGGCGGTGGGTGCGGCGCGGGCCTCGGGCCTGGAACGGGCGACGCTGGGACTGGACCCGGTGCACCTGGTGTCCGGCGCCCGCTGGGGTGCGGCCGCCGCGACCGTCCCGCTCGCCGCCTACGGGGTGATGCTGGCCGTCCCGTCGCTGCGTGCCCGGCTCGTCGACGAGGCCCGCGCCGAACGTGAGGACTTCTACGAATGGGTGGGCCTGCACATTCCCTTCGGCACCGTCGCCGCCGAGGAACTCCTGTTCCGCAGCGTGCTCGCGGCGCTGCTCGGTCCGGGCGGGGCGGGGTCCGGCCTGCACGCGGCGGCCTTCGGGCTGTGGCACGTGCGGCCCGCGAGGGACGCCGGTCACCACGTGCTCGGAACCGTGCTGGTCACCGGACTCTCGGCGGTGGTCTTCGACGGGCTGCGCCGGCGCAGCGGCAGCGTCCTCGCGCCGGCGCTGCTGCACCTGGCCCTCAACGCCGGCGGCGCCGTGGCCGTCCGCCTGGCCGGCCTGCCGCCCGAGGAGGACGCCGCCGCGCCGCGGCGGCGTTAGGCTGGCTCGCCGTGGCACCGCGCAGACCCGTCGACCCCGCCGAACTCCGCGCCGCCCTGCTCCGGGTCGGTCCGTGGCTGCGGGCGGAGACCGACGACGCGCCCGCCCGCACCGACCTCGCGACGGCCGTGCGCCTGAGCGCCCGTGCCCTCGAACAGGTGGCGCCCGGATCCAGCGTCGAGGTCCGGGTGCCGCCGTTCGTGGCGGTGCAGTGCATCGAGGGCCCTCGCCACACCCGGGGCACCCCGCCCAACGTGGTCGAGACCGACCCGCGGACGTGGCTGCGGCTGGCCACCGGTCTCGTCGGCTTCGCCGACGCGGCCGCCGAGGGGTCGCTGGACGCGTCCGGCAGCCGGGCGGGGGAAATCGCGCACTGGATGCCGCTGCTGCGGTTGTGAGTGGGGGGCTACGGGACGCCGGATGGGGCCCCGGCGGCCCGTCGGGGCGGGGCACCGTCGCGCGACCCGTAGAATGGTGTTGCCTCTCTTCTGTCCAGCCCCCAGGGAGCACCCCGGTGACCAGTGCCGATCTGTCGGTCCACACACGTAATCTCCTCGCAGCCGAGGAACCTGAGAACGAACCTCGCGAGGAGTGCGGAGTCTTCGGAGTGTGGGCTCCGGGCGAGGATGTGTCCAAGCTCACGTACTACGGCCTCTATGCGCTGCAGCACCGCGGCCAGGAGGCGGCCGGCATCGCCGTCGCCGACGGCTCGCAGGTTCTCGTCTTCAAGGATCTCGGGCTGGTGAGCCAGGTCTTCGACGAGCAGACGCTCGCCGCCATGTCCGGTCACATCGCGATCGGGCACTGCCGCTACTCGACCACCGGGTCGACCACCTGGGAGAACGCCCAGCCGATCTTCCGCACCACCGCGGCCGGCACCGGCGTCGCGCTCGGCCACAACGGCAACCTGGTCAACACCGCCGAACTCGCCCAGCGCGCCCGCGAGCTGGGCCTCGGCGAGGACCG
>NZ_PCZU01000216.1:8935-11439 GCF_002887785.1 Rhodococcus sp. ENV425 | reverse complement strand
CGCCGACAGCACCGTCGAGCAGGCGGCCCTCGAGCTGCTGCCGACCCTGCGTGGTGCCTTCTGCCTCACCTTCATGGACGAGCACACGCTCTACGCCGCCCGCGATCCGTGGGGAATCCGGCCGTTGTGCCTGGGTCGCCTGGACCGTGGCTGGGTGGTGGCCAGCGAGACCGCCGCGCTCGACATCGTCGGTGCGTCCTTCGTGCGCGACATCGAGCCCGGCGAGCTGCTCGCCATCGACGCCGACGGCGTCCGCTCGACCCGCTTCGCGAACCCCGAGCCCAAGGGCTGCGTGTTCGAGTACGTCTACCTCGCGCGTCCGGACTCGACGATCGCGGGCCGCTCGGTGCACGCGACCCGCGTCGAGATCGGCCGGCGCCTGGCCAAGGAACACCCGGTCGACGCGGACTTGGTCATCCCGGTCCCGGAGTCGGGCACCCCGGCCGCCGTCGGCTACGCCCAGGGCTCCGGCATCCCCTACGGCCAGGGCCTGATGAAGAACGCCTACGTGGGCCGCACCTTCATCCAGCCGAGCCAGACCATCCGGCAGCTCGGCATCCGGCTCAAGCTCAATCCGCTGCGCGAGGTGATCCGCGGCAAGCGGCTCGTCGTCGTCGACGACTCGATCGTGCGTGGCAACACTCAGCGCGCCCTGATCCGCATGCTCCGCGAGGCCGGTGCGCTC
The DNA here is from genome assembly GCF_002887785.1 of Rhodococcus sp. ENV425. NCBI lineage: Bacteria > Bacillati > Actinomycetota > Actinomycetes > Mycobacteriales > Nocardiaceae > Rhodococcus > Rhodococcus sp. ENV425. The sequence continues at coordinate 10,754 of NZ_PCZU01000216.1, read as the reverse complement.
GAGATCCACGTGCGGATCGCGTCGCCGCCGGTGAAGTGGCCCTGCTTCTACGGCATCGACTTCGCGTCCCCGGCCGAGCTGATCGCCAACGGCGGCGGCACCCGCGACGCCTCCGAGCTGACCGGGCACGACTTCGACGAGATGGTGGAGATGGTGCGCCGTTCGATCGGTGCGGACTCCCTCGGGTACATCTCGATCGACGGGATGATCGGCGCCACCGAGCAGCCCGCATCGCGCCTGTGCGCCGCGTGCTTCGACGGGCACTACCCGATCGCGCTGCCGAAGGAGCACGCCGTCGGAAAGAACGTGCTCGAAGGCATGCTCGGCGGGGCCGCGGGCACCGCGCCGGTGCTCGACAACGACAACGCGGACGCGTTGAGCCGCCCCTAGACCCACCCGCCGCCGCGATGGCGGCGGCCACGGTTTCGCGTCGTCGCGCGTCGGCGGTCCGACCCGGTCAGGTACCTTGAGGTGCGCGATCGGCGGGCTTCGGCGTGCGTGCGCGCGCCCGGCAGCGATGCCGACACACCTGTTCACCACAACTCGAGGCTGGAGCCGACAACCCATGACCGAGGACACAACCCCCGGAGCTTCCTACGCAGCGGCGGGCGTGGACATCGAGGCCGGCGATCGAGCCGTCGAACTGTTCGCACCGCACGCGAAGAAGGCGACCCGCCCGGAGGTGCTCGGCGGCCTCGGCGGATTCGCGGGTCTGTTCGCGCTCAAGGGTGACTACAAGGAACCGCTGCTCGCGGCGTCCACCGACGGCGTCGGCACCAAGCTCGCCGTCGCGCAGGCCCTCGACAAGCACGACACGGTCGGTCTCGACCTCGTCGCGATGGTCGTCGACGACCTCGTGGTCTGCGGCGCCGAACCGCTCTTCCTGCAGGACTACATCGCGGTCGGTCGCGTGGTGCCCGAGCGGGTGGCCGAGATCGTCGGCGGCATCGCGGCCGGCTGCGTCCAGGCCGGTTGCGCGCTGCTCGGCGGCGAGACCGCCGAGCACCCCGGCGTGATGGCCGACGGGGACTACGACCTGTCCGCCACCGGTGTCGGCGTCGTCGAGGCCGACAGGCTGCTCGGACCCGACCGGGTGCGCCCGGGCGACGTGGTCATCGCCATGGGCTCGTCGGGCCTGCACTCCAACGGATACTCGCTGGCGCGCAAGGTCCTTCTCGACATCGGCAAGATGAGCCTGACGGCACACGTCGACGAGTTCAGCCGCACCCTCGGCGAGGAACTGCTCGAGCCGACCCGGATCTACGCGAAGGACTGCCTCGCGCTGGCCGCCGAGACCGAGGTCCGTACCTTCTGCCACGTCACCGGCGGGGGACTCGCGGGGAACCTGGCCCGCGTGATGCCGAAGGGACTCGTCGCCGAACTCGACCGCACCACGTGGAGCCCGGCTCCGGTGTTCGGGCTCATCGCCCAGCGCGGCCGCGTCGAGCGGGCCGAGATGGAGAAGACCTTCAACATGGGCGTCGGCATGGTCGCGATCGTCGCGCCCGAGGACGTCGACCGGGCCCTCGCGGTGCTCACCGCGCGGCACATCGACTGCTGGACCCTGGGCACCGTGCGCAAGTCGCAGGACCAGGACGACGTGCGGGCCGTGCTGGTGGGCGACCACCCGCGGTTCTGACCCGGCGCCGGCCCGAGTCCGGCATCCGGGAACGCCCCACCCCGGAACCTCTCCACACCCGAAACACGCAGCGCCCGGGCCGTTCAGGACGGCCCGGGCGCTGCGCGTCGTGGTGATGAAGAAGTTTTCGGGATCGCCTCACCGCCCGACCGGGTCCGCAGAGCTGTGCGGGATCCGGGC
>NZ_PCZU01000216.1:0-8886 GCF_002887785.1 Rhodococcus sp. ENV425 | reverse complement strand
CTCCCCCCTCCCGTGCGTGAGGCTCGGGTCAGCGACGCCAGTCGTCGTCGTAGTCGTCGTCCCAGGCGGAACGACCGTCCGGGCCGGAACGCTGGTCCGCGAAGACCTCGTCCCGGTGCGAGTTGGGTGTACCGCCAGACAATTCCCGCTGGAGGCTCTCGAAGTCGGTGGCCGGTGAGCTGTACTTGAGCTCCCGTGCAACCTTGGTCTGCTTTGCCTTAGCCCGGCCGCGGCCCATGGCTAACCCCCTCGCGCCTTGACGGGGCGGCCTGGGGAATTTGGCGGCCCCGGTTAATTGAGTATTTTCCTGGCCACCACTCTAGCGTGCAAAAGTCGGTTCCGCCTCCACACACCTGGTTGCGGCAGTGTCCGATTGGTCTCACCCACAGGCGACCTGGGCAAATGCGGTGCCGGTGGCGCTTAGAGCACCCCGGGGATCGCCCGCACCGTGCCGACCCGGATGCCGCCGCCGAGCACCGGCTGCGAGGCGAGCTCCGCGTGGTCCTCGGACCACGTCACGCCGAGGTGGTGCAGCAGGGCGGCCGTGAGGGGGAGCCGGGCCCGCTCGTGGCCGTCGTCGATCTTGAGGGCGAACGCGGTGCCGTCCGGCAGGGCGCCCGCGTGCACGCCGTCCGCGCCGGCCTTGCACAGCAGCCCCGGCACCGCGGGCATCAGCCGGGCGTCGTCCTTGCCGCTGCCCGAGACGAGGCGCGGATGACGCCGGATCGCGTCGGCGACGGCCCGTTCCGGCGTCCCGGGCGCGGCCGTCGCCAGCCGCGAATAGGCGCGGGCGAGGTTGAACAGCGGTAGCGGCACGATCGGCAGTCCGCACCCGTCGATTCCGAGATCGGTGTCCTCCACGTCCCCGGCGAGCTCGAGGATCGTCTCGACCACGGCCTGCTGCAGCGGATGGGCGGAGTCGAGGTAGCCCGGCTCGTCCTGCTCGGCGCGGACGGGCCAGCCGTTCGCGGCGCACGTCGCGAGCATCGCCGCGTGCTTGCCGGAGCAGTTCATGTACACCGTCCGCCGTGGGCGGCCGGCCGCGACGATCGTCGCGCGGGCCGGTTCGTTGCCCGGCAGGTCCGGCGGGCACTGCAGGTCGTCCTCGGTGAACCCGTGCCCGGCGAGCAGCGCGTGCACGAGCCGGACGTGATCCTCCTCGCCCTCGTGGGAGGCCGTCGCGATGGCCAGTTCCTCCGTCGAGCTGGGCACGAATCCGTGGCGCAGCAGGGCCACCGCCTGCAGCGGCTTGTTCGACGAACGCGGGTAGACGGGCGTGTGGATCTCTCCGAGGGCGATCCGCACCTCACCGTCCGGCCCGACCACGACGAGCGAGCCGCGGTGCACGCATTCGCGGAATCCCGACCGCACCACTTCCACGAGTTCGACGCTCAATACTCCACCTGCACCTCTCGTCCGGCGACTCGTCTGCGAGCCTTGTCGGCGACACTAGGGGACAAGTCGGCCTGCCGTTCGAGCATCACCGCGATCCGCGCCGGGTCCCGGCCGGTGAACAGCTCCCGCACGGTCACCCCGTGCTCGGGCACGTGCACGACGGTGATCCCGTCGCCCGCCTCGACCGGGCCCTCGACGATCACCTTCAGGTACGCGCCGGTGTCGCCGCGGGCCGCGAACCGCTTCACCCAGCCCGGTTCCTGCGCCCACACCCCGAACGTGCCGCACGGGGTGCGCGGTCCGGTGACCTCGAGGAGCAGGCCGGCGGAGCCGATCCGCCAGCGCTCGCCGATCACGGCATCCGACGTGGCGATCCCGCTCACGCGCAGGTTCTCGCCGAACCAACCCGCGGGCAGTTCGCGGCCGAGCTCGTCGGCCCAGCGGCGCACCTCGTCCTCGGCGTACGCGTAGACGGCCTTGTGGCGGCCGCCGTGGTGGGCGGTGTCGCACTGCCGGTCGCCGTGCAGGCCGAGCTGCCGGACCGGCACGGGCCCGGGCACGGGCCGCTTGTCGATGGCGGTGTACGGAACGCGGCGGGTGCCGCTGTGGCGGACGGCGTGCACCACGCAGACCGCCTCGACCCGGCCGGTCGGGACGTACGGGTGGCTCACCGCCCGCGGAGCCGTTCCACGGCGAGCCGGCCGGCCTGCACGGCGGCGTCGTCGGGCACCGAGTCCGGATCGATCGCCGCGGCGCAGGGTCCGGCGACGAGCGCCGTACCGACGGGAACGTTCCGCTTGACGAGGGCCAGCGCGACGGGACCGAGCTCGAAGTGGTCGACGACGGTGCCCACCCGGCCGACGGCGCGACCGTCGGCGGTCACCGGGTCGCCGGGTTCGGGCCGGCCCTCGGCGGAACCGTCGAGGTGCAGCAGGACGAGGTGCCGGGGCGGCTTGCCGAGGTTGTGCACCCGCGCGACGGTCTCCTGCCCCCGGTAGCAGCCCTTGTCGAGATGGACGGCGCCGTGCTCGGCCGGGCCGCCGATCCAGCGGGCCTCGTGCGGGATGGTGCGCTCGTCGGTGTCGAGGCCGATGCGCGGGCGCAGCGAGACGACCCGCAGCGCCTCGAACGCCCAGGTGCCCGCCGGGCGGGCACCGGCGTCGACGAGGGCGGTGAACACGTCGGCGAGCCGTTCCCGGGGTACGAGAAGGTCCCAGGCGTCGTCGGTGGGCCAGGGCATGCGCCGGACGAGCCCGCCCCCGGGCAGCGCGGCCGCGGCGTAGACGTCGGCGAGCAGGGCGTCGATGCCCAGCGCGGCCAGGACGGCGGCATCGCCGGCGTGCGGACCGAGCAGGGTGAGCACGGCCAGTTCGTTGCCGTCCCGCGGCTCGGCCTTGGACCAGAACACCATCTTGGTGAGGAACGCGAGCAGGTCCGGTCCACGCTGCGGCTCGGTGTCGATCCAGGTGACGCCGTCGAGATCGGTCTGCACGAAGTGGTGCTCGACGCGGCCCTGCGCATCGAGGCTGAGGTTCTCCGCCGAGGTGCCGTCGCGCAGCTGCGCGACGTGCTGGCTCGAGATGGTGTGCAGCCAGCTCAGGCGCTCCTCGCCGGGAACGGCGACGACGAACCGGGTCGAGCGGTCGACGACGGCCACGCCGGTGAGGGCAGCGCGCTGTTCACCGAACGGGTCGCCGTAGTGCCACGGCAGTCCCGCGTCGGGGGTGCCGGCCGGCGCAGGGACGGCGCCGGGGCGGGCAAGGAGTGGGCTGTCGGTCACGGAGGGAGTGTCGGCCACGACACCAGTCTAGGAGCGCGGGTCTGTACCGGGAGGAATGGATAGGGTGTGCGCATGGCTGAGCGGGTGCTGGTGACGCTGGACGGCGAGGTTCGGGACGCGGATGTGCCGCTGCTGCACGCGGACGACATCGGGGTGCTGCGCGGCGACGGGGTGTTCGAGACGCTCCTCGTGCGTGGCGGGCGGGCACGCACCGTCGAACAGCACCTGAGCCGGCTCGTGTCGTCCGCCGCGGCGGCGGGACTGCCGGCCCCCGAGCGCGACGACTGGCGGCTGGCGATCGAGGTCGCGATCGAGCAGTGGGACGCGGAGCGGGAGGGGGCGTTGCGCCTGGTGTACACCCGCGGCCGGGAGGGCGGGAGTGAACCGACCGCGTTCCTGTTGCTGACGCCGGTGGCCGAACGGGTGTACAAGGCCCGCAAGGACGGGGTGTCCGTGGTGACGCTCGAGCGCGGCTACTCGGTGGATCTCGCGTCGAAGGCGCCGTGGCAGCTGCTCGGGGCCAAGACCCTGTCCTACGCGACGAACATGGCGGCGCTGCGGCACGCCGAGTCGCTCGGCGCCGACGATGTGATCTACATCAGCAGCGAGGGGTACGTGTTGGAGGGGCCACGTTCGTCGGTCCTCATTGCGCGCGGCCGCACGCTCATCACTCCGCCGCCGGAGCAGGGGATCCTGCCCGGCACCACGCAGCAGGCGCTGTTCGACGTCGCGGGCGACCACAATTTCGTCGTGCGGTACGAACCGGTCCGTCCTGCGGATCTCGTTGTGGCGGAAGGTGTTTGGCTCGTCTCGAGCGTCGCTCTGGCGGCGCGGGTGCACACCCTCGACGGGCACGCCCTGTCCCGCCGTGCCCTGGTCGGTGAGGTAGAGGCGTTGGTGGACGCCGCGGTCGAGTGAGCGCCGCCGCGGCCCGGCCGGGGGCGTGCCGCTCGCGCGATCGGAAGCATGTGTCGGTCGACACCGTCGACGCTTCTGTCCACTTCTACTACTGTTAGTAGTAACAAGGTCTCCGGCGCGTGCGGCGGATGGTCCCTTGTGCACAGAGTCCGAGGCCCCGAGCCCGCGCCCCGGATTCGGAGCCTGTCCCTGGGCGTCACCTCGGAGTAGCCATGGATGTGTTGGACCTGTCCCGGTGGCAGTTCGGCATCACCACCGTCTATCACTTCATCCTCGTCCCGCTGACCATCGGTCTCGCCCCGCTCATCGCGATCATGCAGACCATGTGGGTGGTCACGAAGAAGGACCACTGGTACCGCCTGACGAAGTTCTTCGGCAAGCTCTTCCTCATCAACTTCGCCCTCGGCGTGGCCACCGGCATCGTCCAGGAGTTCCAGTTCGGCATGAACTGGAGCGAATACTCCCGCTTCGTCGGGGACGTCTTCGGCGCCCCGCTGGCGCTCGAGGGCCTGGTGGCGTTCTTCCTCGAGTCGACCTTCCTGGGCCTGTGGATCTTCGGATGGGGCCGGCTGCCGAAACTGCTCCACCTGGCGACGATCTGGCTGGTCGCGATCGGCGTGAACGCATCCGCGTACTTCATCATCTCTGCCAACTCGTTCATGCAGCACCCCGTCGGCGCGACGTACAACCCCGAGACCGGGCGTGCGGAGCTGACGAGCATCTGGGAACTGCTGACCAACAACACCGCGCTCGCGGCGTTCCCCCACACCGTCGCCGGGGCGTTCCTCACCGCCGGCACCTTCGTCGCGGGCATCGCCGGCTGGTGGATGGTGCGCAACATGCGGCGCGCCGCGCAGGCCGAGCCGGTCGAGGCCGACCGGCTCGAGGGTGAGGCCCGCGGGATGTTCCGCCCCGCCGCCCGCCTCGGCATGCTGGTCATGATCGTCTCCGGTGTCGCGCTCTTCGTCAGTGGCGACATCCAGGCGAAGCTCATGTTCGAACAGCAGCCGATGAAGATGGCGTCGGCGGAGTCGTTGTGCCACACCGAGACGGACCCCAAGTTCTCGGTCCTGACGATCGGCACGCACAACAACTGCGACGGTGTCATCCACGTCCTCGAGGTGCCGTTCGTGCTGCCGTACCTCGCGCAGGGCGAGTTCACCGGCGTCACCCTGCAGGGCGTCGAAGACCTGCAGGACCAGTACGAGGAGCAGTTCGGCCCCGGCAACTACCGGCCCAACCTGTTCGTCACCTACTGGTCGTTCCGCGCCATGATCGGCCTGGCCGCCGGCTCGGCCGCGCTGGCCCTGGCCGGGCTGTGGGTCACCCGCCGCGGCCGCGTCCCCGACCAGAAGTGGTTCGGCTGGTTGAGCATCCTCGCCATCCCCACGCCGTTCCTGGCCAACAGCGCCGGCTGGATCTTCACGGAGATGGGACGCCAGCCGTGGGTGGTGCACCCCAACCCGACGGGCGTGGACATGATCCGGCTCACCGTCGACCAGGGCGTGTCGAACAACTCGTCCGGCGCCGTGATCGCCTCGCTGGTGGCCTTCACCGTCGTCTACGGCGCGCTCGGCGTCGTGTGGTTCTGGTTGATCCGCCGCTACACCATCGAGGGCCCGTTGCCGCACGACGCCCACCCGCCGGGTGAGCACGACGACGAACCCGACGACACCGGCCGGCCCAAGCAGCTGTCCTTCGCGTACTAGGAGATCGGTCATGGGACTTCAAGAGGTCTGGTTCGTCCTGATCGCGGTGCTGTTCACCGGGTACTTCGTGCTCGAGGGTTTCGACTTCGGTGTCGGCATGCTGATGCCGGTGCTCGGCCGGGGCCGCACCGAGACGGCCGACACCCGCCGCCGGGTGTTGCTCAACACCATCGGACCGGTGTGGGACGGCAACGAGGTGTGGCTGCTCACCGCGGGCGGCGCGATGTTCGCCGCGTTCCCCGAGTGGTACGCGACCCTGTTCTCCGGGTTCTACCTGCCGCTGCTGCTGATCCTGCTCGGCCTCATCGTCCGGGTCGTGGCGATCGAGTACCGCGGCAAGATCGACGACCCCACCTGGCGGCGGCGCTGCGACTGGGGCATCGTCTTCGGCTCCTGGGTGCCGGCCGTGCTGTGGGGCGTGGCGTTCGCGAACATCGTCCGCGGCGTCGCCATCGACGAGAACAAGCAGTACATCGGTGGCTTCTTCGACCTGCTGAACCCGTACGCGCTGCTCGGCGGCGCGACCACCGCACTGGTGTTCGCGCTGCACGGCGCGGTCTTCATCGCCCTGAAGTCCGCCGACGAGGTGCGCGAGGACGCCGTGAAACTCGCCGCCCGGCTCGCCGTTCCGGCGGTCGTCGTGGCCGGTGTCTTCGTGGTGTGGACGCAACTCGCCTACGGCAAGACCTGGACGTGGCTCGTCGTCGGCGCCGCGGCGGCCGCGCTGCTCGCCGTCGTCGCCCTCACCCGCGCGGAGCGCGAGGGCTGGGCGTTCGTGTTCACCACCGTCGCGATCGTCGGCACCGTCGTCCTGTTGTTCGGCTCGCTGTTCCCGAACGTCATGCCGTCCACGCTCGGCGACACCCTGTCGCTGACGATCGAGAACGCGTCGTCGAGCCCGTACACGCTGAAGGTCATGACGTGGGCCGCGGTGATCGTCACCCCGGTGGTCCTGATCTACCAGGGGTGGACGTACTGGGTGTTCCGCCAGCGCATCTCCACCAAGCACATCCCGAAGTCCATCGGCCTGTCGCTCGGGACGAAATGACCGCGCCCGCCGACGCCCCGGTGCGTCCGTTCGGCTCCGCCCCCGGAGCGTCGGACGCGCCGCGGCGTCGCGGGCCGATCGACCCACGGTTGTGGCGTTACTCCGCCACCGCCCGCGGCTATCTGGCGCTCGCCGTCGTCACGGCCTCGATCAACGTCGCGATGATCGTCGTGTCCGCACTCGCGATCGGTGCGGTCCTCGCCGGGGTGCTCACCACCGGCTCCACCGACCTCGGCGCATGGCGGACCGAACTGCTGACGCTGGCCGCGGCCGTCACCGTCCGGACCCTCGTCACGTGGGTGCAGTCCCGGTTCGCGCACCGCTCGGCGAGCCGGGTCGTCGCCGAACTCGAGCACGAGGTGCTCGCGGCGGCGACCCGGTTGCCGCCGCGCGAACTCGAACCACGCCGCGACGAGATCGCCACCGTCCTCACCCGCGGGCTCGGCGGGCTCTCCGAGTACCTCACCGGGTACGTGCCGGCCCTGCTGCTCGCCGTCACGCTCACCCCGATCACCGTGGTGGTCATCGCCTTCCAGGACCTCACCTCGGCGATCATCGTCGTCGTGACGCTGCCGCTCATCCCGGCGTTCATGATCCTCATCGGGCTGCTGACCAAGGGCAAGGCCGACCGCACGCTGCGCACCATGACGACGCTGTCGGCCCAGCTGCTCGACCTGATCGCCGGTCTGCCCACGCTGCGCGCGCTCGGCCGCGAGCAGGGGCCGGCGCAGAAGGTGCGCGAACTCGGCGACGACCACCGCCGCACGACCATGTCGGCGCTGCGCGTGGCCTTCCTGTCCGGCACCGTGCTCGAATGGCTCGCCACCCTGTCCGTCGCGCTGATCGCGGTGAGCATCGGCCTGCGCCTCGTCTACGGCGACATGGCCCTCGAGGCGGGCATCGTCGCGCTGATCCTCGCCCCCGAGGCGTATCTGCCGCTGCGCACGGTGGGCGCGAAGTTCCACGCTGCCGAGGACGGCAAGGCCGCCGCCGAGCGCGCCTTCACGATCCTCGACCGTGCCCCCGCGACCACCGCGGTGTCGGAGAGCGCCGAATTCGATGCCACCGCAGCCGAACTGACGTTGACCAGCCTCAGCGTCGCGAGCCGCGACGGCTACGCCCCGTTCCGGCTCGACGCCGTGTGCCGGCCGGGCGCCGTGACCGTGCTGACCGGAGCGAACGGCTCGGGCAAGTCGACGGCGCTGCTCGCCGTCCTCGGCCTCGCCGCGCCGGTGGAGGGCCGCGTCGAGGTCGGTGGCCGTCCCGTGGTGGCCGACGACGCGTGGTGGGGGCAGGTGGCGTGGCTGCCCCAGCGGCCCGTGCTGCTCCCCGGCACGCTGGCCGACAACCTGCGCCTCACCGGCGTGGACCTCACCACCGCCGGGATCGACGACATCTGTGCGGCAACGGGATTCGACGAGGTGCTCGAGGAGCTCCCGGACGGCTGGAACACCGTCGTCGGCGCCGGCGGCAGCGGGCTGTCGCTCGGGCAGCGGCAACGGCTCGCCCTCGTCCGCACCCTCGCCGCGGACCGGCCCGTGCTGCTGCTGGACGAGCCGACCGCCCACCTCGACGACGCGACGGAAACCACGGTCCTGGCGACGGTGCGGGACCTGGCCCGTCGCGGACGCACCGTGGTGATCGTCGCGCACCGCCCGAGCATCCTGGCGATCGCCGACACCGTCGTCCGGGTCTGCTCCCACAGCGACGCGACCTCCGGCACGGGGGAGCGGTGATGAACGATCTGCGTCGCGCGATGGCGCTGCTCGAACTGCGCCCCGGCCGGGTCGCCGCCGCCGTCGCCGCCGGCGTCGCCACCCTGGGCAGCGCCCTGGCGCTGGCGGGCCTGTCGGCCTGGCTGATCATCCGTGCGTGGCAGATGCCGCCGGTGCTGGACCTGACGGTCGCCGTCGTCGCGGTGCGGGCCCTGGGCATCTCCCGCGGCCTGTTCCGCTATCTCGAGCGGCTCGCCGGCCACGACACCGCGCTGCGCGGCACCACCGCCGCTCGCACCCGGCTCTACCGGCGCCTCGCCG
>NZ_PCZU01000215.1:11274-14573 GCF_002887785.1 Rhodococcus sp. ENV425 | reverse complement strand
CCGTCGCGAACCGGCCGAGGAGATCGGCTCCGTCCTCGGCCTCGACGGGGTCTATGCCGAGCAGACCCCGGCGGACAAGGTGAACGGTGTGCGTGCCGAGCGGGAGTCGGCGGTGACGGTGATGGTCGGCGACGGCGTCAACGACGCCCCCGCCCTCGCCGCCGCGACCGTCGGCGTCGCGATGGGCGCCCGCGGATCCACGGCGAGCTCGGAGGCGGCGGACATCGTGCTCACCACCGACCGCCTCGACCGGCTCGCCGATGCCATGGAGATCGCGCGTCGCTCCCGGCGTATCGCCGTGCAGAGCGCCACGGTCGGCATGGGCCTGTCGCTGGTCGCCATGGGCTTCGCCGCGTTCGGCTACCTGCCTCCCGCGGTGGGTGCGCTGCTGCAGGAGGGCATCGACGTCGCGGTGATCCTCAACGCCCTGCGCGCCCTGCGCGGCGACCGGGACCGGGAGCTGGCCCTGCCCGACGACACCGAGGCGATGCTGCACCGGTTCTCGGCCGAACACGACGTCCTGCGTGACGAGCTGTCGATCCTGCGCGACACCGCCCAGCTGCTCGCGTCCGGCGATCGGCCCGCCGCCCACACGGCGCTGCGCCGCGTCGACGCGTTCCTGTTCGACACGCTGCTGCCGCACGAGCAGGCCGAGGACAGCGAGCTGTACCCGGCGCTCGCGGTGCCGCTCGGCAGCGGGGAGGCGACCGCGACAATGAGCCGGATGCATGCCGAGATCGACCGGCTCAGCCGCCGCCTGCGCACGCACCTGGCGCAGGCCGACGCCGCCGGCGGGCTGCGACCGGACCAGTGCGACGACCTGCTCGCCTGCCTGTACGGGCTGTACGCGCTGCTGCGGCTGCACTTCGTGCAGGAGGAGGAGAACTACTTCACCCTCGCGCCCGAGGCCGAACGGGCGGACGGCTCGGCATGACCGGTCCGGGCGGACGGCTGCGGCCGTACGTATCCGGTTCTGCCGGTGCGACGTTCGCGGTGGGACGGCCGGGTCAGCGCCGGGCTTTGGCCGCGATCATCGACAGAGTCGGCCGTGCCATGGCCCGCACGAACGGCCCGACCGCCGTCCAGTAGCGGCGGAAGAGTCTGCGGGCCTTTTCGTCGGTGCCGTGCACCCGGATCTCGGTGAGCAGGACGCAGGTCTGCGCGTCGTACGGCAGGACGGTGAAACTCCATGTGCCGACCCCGCATTCGGGAATCGCGATGCTCGACAGGGGCGCCCCGGGATCCCAGTCGACGCGGCCGTAACCCGGCTCCCACCACCGACCGACGAAGCCGAGCACGAGTTCCCGCCCCGGTTCCTCGGCGACCACCTCGAAGCCGCCCTGCGGACCGATCAGGTTACCGAGGCGGATCGAGCGGTGCGCCCGCACCTCCCGACGCCGCGGCGCGCGCACGGCGTCGAAGGCCATCCGGGCCAGATTGGGGGCGGCGATCACCGGGGACCGCATGAAGTCGATGCGCCGGATCGCGGCGAACGTGTCCCCGGCCGGGGCGTCGACCACCCGCGCGCGTACGACCCGCTGCTCGAAGACCGGCAGCTGCCGTTCGGTCGCGGTGGATTCACCGTCCGGCATTGTTGCTCCTCGGAAGCTGCGCGGTTCGAGTCGCCGACAGTTGCCGGACCATCACCCAGCGCGCGACGAGGTAGCCGAGGACACCGCCGTAGACGGCCTTCAGCACCAGGAACCATCCCGTCGACAGCCCTGACACACCGAGGAGGTGCAGCACCCAGATCGCGAGCACGGAGACGGCCGCGGCCGCCACCCCGAGCGACAGGCCCAGAGACCAGGTGCCGGACGGCAATCGCGCCAGCCACCGACCGGCCTGCGGGGCGTCGGCGGTGGTCGCATCGAGCCCTGCGCGCAACGCCCGTCGCACCCCGGCAGCGGAGAACCAGGAGACGAGCACGGAGAGGATGATCGCGGTCAGCGCGATGTCGACGACGATCCCGTCGGCCGACCACAGCGGCACGAACGACGTGCCGCGCTTGCCCGCCCACGCCAGCAGCGGATTGACGACGACGTTCACCAGGCCGGTGACGACGGCCTGCTTCCGGACGTACGAGGCAGCAGAATCCACGGCGCGTCCTCCTGATCACGGCCCGCGGAAACGGGCCCCCTCTCATCGTGAACCGCGGAACCGTGCTCGTTCCAGGGCCGTAGGTCCCCAGCGACGCCGCACGGGCGATGCCGACGCGGCGAAGGCCCGACGTCCTGCCCTCGGTCGCGGGTTCGTCGTCGTCGCACTAGCTCAGGCGAACCGTGCCTCCCGGGTGCAGTTGGGCGACCCGGCCGCGGCATTCGATCTCGATCGGCGCCTGCATCCCGGGACCGGCGCTCACCTGCACCTCTGTGCCGCTGATGCGCAGGCGAAGGCGGTGCCCCCGGTAGAAGATCGGGAATTCGAGGGCACCGAGTGGTTCGGGCCACTGCGGGGCGAACACGAGCCGGTCGCCCCGGGTCTCGAGGCCGGGGACGCACCGCTGCAACAGATCGACGCTGCCGGCCATGGCCGCCAGGTGGATGCCCTCCATCGTGGTGCCGCCCTGGATATCGGCGATGTCGGCTTTCAGCGCCTGGTAGAAGAAGTCGACGGCCTCGTCCCGGTGGGCGCGTGCCAGCACCCAGGAATGGACGACCCCGCTCAGGGTGGAACCGTGCGACGTTCGCGCCATGTAGTAGTCGATGGTCCGCGGGATGTCCTCGTTCGGGAACCGGTAGCCGAGCCGTTCGAGCAGTTCCCGCAGTTCGTCGGAGGACAGCAGATAGAACAGCATCAGCACGTCGGCCTGCTTCGACGCCTGGTAGCGGTTGACGTCGTCGCCCTCGGCCTCGAGGATCCGGTCGAGGCGCTGGATGTCGCCGTAGCGCCGCCGGTAGCCGTCCCAGTCCAGTTCGGCGAGGCGTTCGTACCCCTCGAACTGGCTGAGGACACGATCGTGGAACGGGACGAACATTCTGCGGGTGACGTCCTCCCAGCGCGCCGTCTCCTGCGCGTGCAGCCCCAGGGCCTGGGTCAGGTACGAGCGGATCTGCAGCGGGATCAGCTCGAGCGCCTCGAGGGCGCGCAGGATCACCCAGACCGACATGACGTTGGTGTACGCGTTGTTGTCGATTCCGTCGTACGGTGCGTCGGGGTAGCCGGAATGGAACTCGTCGGGGCCGATGACGCCGCGGATGCTGTACCGTCCGCGTTCCTCGTCGTAGGACGCGAGATCGGCGTAGAAGCGGGCGATCTCCACGAGCATCTCGGCGCCGTACTCGATCAGGAACTCCAGGTCG
>NZ_PCZU01000215.1:6357-11264 GCF_002887785.1 Rhodococcus sp. ENV425 | reverse complement strand
GGTCACCTGGTAGTACTGCCACACGTTGTGGGCGATCGCGATGCCGGTGTGGTGCTGGCGCCGGCTGGGGTCCGGGTTCCAGCGGCCGGATCTGGGATTGAGGTGCAGTTGCGGGCTCTCCTCGCGGCCGTCGCTGCCCGACTGCCACGGGAACATCGCACCGCGGTGACCGGCTTCGCGCGCCATCCGGCGGGCCTCCCGCAGGCGGCGGTAGCGGTAGCGCAGCAACGACCGGGTCAGCGTGGGCAGCCGCAGGTTCAGCACCGGGAACACGAACAGCTCGTCCCAGAAGACGTGCCCGCGGTACGCCTCGCCGTGCAACCCCCGTGCCGGCACGCCCACGTCGAGGTCGGCGGTGTTCGCGGAGACCGTCTGCAGCAGGTGCAGAAGATGGAACCGGAGGACTCGCAGGGCGTGGCCGTGGCCCGGACCCTCGTACTCGATGCCCAGGTGGTCCCACAGATATCCCCAGGCGAGCACATGGCCGTCGAGCAGTTCGTCGAACCGGCCCAGCCGGGGAAGCCAGCGGGCGGCTTCGTCGGCCGGCTCGGAGACCGCCTGATCGCGCCCGGTGAACACCGCCACCATCTTCTCCAGCGTCACGGGCCGGTCCGTCTCGACGTCGACGGTGATGTCGTGTCCGATCCGATCGTCGCCGTCGACCAGCCGGTACTCGCCGGCAACGGGCTCCCCGTCGCACCACACCGTGTTCCGGGCCGCCATCGCCACCGGTATCCGCGACTGGTTGGTCTGCACCGCCAGCAGCACCGAGTCGACGGACAGCGCGGTGGCTTGCAGCGGCTCGAGGTGCTGGTCGGCGAGGTCGCGATAGCGCTCGACGAGGGAGTTCCGGACCGCGCCGTCCAGCAGCGAGCGGATCTCGAGCCGGCCCGACCAGTCTTCGGCCACGATCGTCGTCTCGAGGGCGCAGGCGTGCGGCAGATGCATGGCAACCAGGCGCCGCTGCCGCACCGACGTGGTGCGCCCCGCCGCGTCGCGGAATCGGAACCGCCGGATGAGGACGGCGCGGCGGAGGTCGAGGTATTGGCGGTAGTCGAGCAGCTCTGCGGTGTCGAGGTCGAACCACTGCCCGCCGTCGACCCGGAAGGTCACCGGCAACCAGTTCGGCAGGTTCACCAGGCTCTCGTGGTCGATGGCACTCCCCGCCACCTCGTCCTGGAGACGGTTGAAGATGCCGGCCACATAGGTGCCGGGGTAGTGCACGCCGTCCGCGCGGGATTCGGGCGCGCAGCCTCGGGTGGCGAAGAAGCCGTTCCCGACGGTGCAGAGGGCCTCGCGCAGCTTCTCGGTGAGCGGGTCGTAGCCCTCGAAGAACATCGTCCAGGCGTCGTCCGGGGGCGGCGCGATCCCCGGGTCGCTGCCGAGCAGATCCGCCAGCCGCTCCAGTAGCTCACGAACCCGGTCCGGACCGTCGACCGCGAATTGTGCCGTCGACCGCCGATCGCCTTCCTCGCTGTAGCGCACGACGATGCCGATCCCGGTCGATGTCAGGGTGCCGAACGCGTCGTCGTCGGTGAGGTCGTCGCCGATGTAGACCGGCATCGGGTCGTCTGCGCCGCGGAGGTGCTCGAGCACCCAGGCCACCGCCCGCCCCTTGTCCCAGTCCACATCGGGGCGGAGCTCGGTGACCTTGCGTCCGCTCGTGACGCGGAGCCGGACGTCCCGGTCGGCCGCATCGTGCACTGCTGCGACGACCTCCTCGATCCGGTCCTCGGCGACGTTGCGGTGATGAACTGCCACGGCGAAACGCTTGTGCTCCACCAGAACGCCGGGCACGCCGGCCAGGCGGTCCCGCAGGGCGCCGGCGATTCGCTCGAGGTCGGGCACCGCGGGGACGGCGGCATCGTTCCGGTGGTACTCGCCGTCCGGCCCGACGAGTTCGAAACCGTGGTTACCCGCATACCAGAGTCCGGGCACGCCGACCCGTGCCTGCACGTCGGTCACGTCGCGGCCGCTGATCACGCCGACGGGGCAGTAGCGGGCCAGCCGGGCAAGCTCTTTCGCCGCGCCCTCGACCAGGGTGGCAGCGGTGGGATCGTTCACGAGGTGGGCGAGGGTGCCGTCGAAGTCCAGGAACACGGCGTAGCGCCGGGTGCGCAGGATGGCGGTCGCCTGGTGACGAGATGCCAAGGCGTCCGGGATTTCCGACAGCCGGCGCTCGCGGGGGCGCGGTTCGACCGTGGGGGTGGTCATCGGCTCGGCTCGGATGATGAGTGCATGGCAGTCTGTCCCTCCGCACCGTTGCAGGACAGGCCCACAAGGGGTTCCCCATTCTATGACGGGACCGGCGGCGTGCAGTCCGTTTCGGTGCAGGCTACGACCAGGTCCTCGGATTGAAGACGACGTAGAACCAGGCGTTCGTCGTAGGGTCCCACGAACAGGACACGAGGACGACGGCGCCGATGGACCGATCGAACGCCTCGGCCTTGGGACAGACGGCGTCGCCGTCCGGTCCGGCGAACTCGGCGCGGTAGAGCGGACCGATGCGCCACGGCGCGGCGGTGGCCGTTCCGGCTCCCACGGTGGCCCCCAGGACGATCGCGGCGACGACGAGACCGGCGAGTGCTGCGGCCCTGTGGGCGACGTTCTTCGACACGAGGACTCCTTCGGCGTGGGAACGGTCCGGGCGCAGGCACACCGTCGCGACCCTGAACTCTGCCGAAGCCCGCTCTCGATGATCACCGGTGGGTGCCCGGCGCGCAGGCGTTCGCACGAACCGGTACGTATGTATCCGGTCTCAGTCCTCCAACCGCTCGGCCTCCTCGATCGCCGCCTGCAACTGGTCCAGCAGTGCCTTCGCCTGCACGATGTCGAGGGCGACGCCGAGGCCTTCCGGCAGGTCGAGCACGACGCCGGGCCCGTTCGCGCGGGCGGTGACGGGATGGTCGCCGGTCGTATCGGTCATTGAGAGTCCTTCCGGTTCGGGGGCGCGCTTGCCGGGTCTCAGTGTGCCCGGAAGAACTACCGTGTGGGGCGGGAGCGTACGGCGACGGGAAGGGGGAGCGATGGCAGTGACCAGCGCCGGCCTTCTGCTGTACCGGATCGACGCCGACGGCGTGCTCGAGGTGTGGATCGTGCACCCGGGCGGGCCGTACTGGGTCGGCAAGGACGAGGCGGCCTGGTCGATCCCCAAGGGGGTCTACGGCGACGACGAAGACCCGTTCGCCGTGGCCTTGCGAGAGTTCGAGGAAGAATGCGGGATGCCCGCGCCCCAGGTGAACTACGAGATGCTCGGGCGGTTCAAGCAGCCCTCCGGCAAGATCGTCACCGTCTACGCCGGTGAGACCGCCGACGATCTGGCCTTCGTCGGCAGCAACACCTTCGACCTGGAGTGGCCGCCGCGGTCCGGAAAGGTGCAGAGCTTTCCCGAGGTGGACGACGCTCGCTGGTTTCCGCCCGCCGTCGCGGCCATCAAGCTCGTGAAGGGGCAACGCCCGATCCTCGCCCGGCTCGGCGAGCGCGTGCACGCTGCCGGCCGGTCGTTCGCGTCCGGTCCGCCGGTGCCCGGTGCAGGAACGGAAGAACCGGGCATATGAGCAAGACCGTGCTCGTCACCGGAGGAGGGCGGGGGCTCGGCCGGGCCACGGCCGAGAAGCTCGCCGCTCGGGGACATCGCGTCCTGCTCACCGCGCGAACCCGCGCTGCCGCGGAGGACGCAACCGAAGCGATCCAGCGGACGGATCCCGACGCTCGGGTCGAGCCGCGCTGGGTCGATCTGTCTTCTCTGGAGCAGGTCCGGTTCTTCGGCGTCGCGGAAGCCGAGCGGGGCGAACCGATCGACGTGCTGCTGCATGTCGCCGGCATCCTGCAGACGAGCAAGGAACGCCGGCTCACCGTCGACGGGTACGAGGAGACCCTCGCCGTCAACGTCCTGGCTCCGTTCCTGCTCACCGCCCTGCTCCTGCCCGCACTCGAGCGCAGCCCGTCGGCGCGTGTGGTCACCGTCGGCTCGCGGCTGCACCTGCCCGGCTCCCGCGGAGCGCCGGTGGACTTCGACTTCGCCGACGTCCAGCTCGAGCACGGCTACAACCCCGAGCGGGCATACAAGAATTCCAAGCTGGCGGTGATGTGGTTCACCTACGAGCTCCAGCGCCGCCTCGCCGGGCGGCCGATCACTGCGAACGCCGTGTGTCCCGGTTTCGTGCCCACCACCGCTGCTGCGAGCACCCGCGGTCTGATGCGGCTGTTCATGGCGCACGTGTTGCCGCACATGCCCTTCGCCACGTCCGTCGATGCGGCCACCGATTCGCTGGTGTTCACGGCGGTCGACCCGTCGCTCGACGGGGTGGGCGGAAAGTTCTTCGGCGAGTGTCACGAAATCGACTCCAGCGCGCAGTCCCACGACGTTGCCCAGGCCGGACGTTTCTGGACGATCGCCGAACATCTCACCGGTCTCGCCTGACCTGTCGCGCCGATGGTGGGACGTGGCCGGCCCCGCGAGGACGCGAGATCTCCGTGCAGTGCTTACGGGCGCTGAGTGGAGTGTGGTGCCCCCGGCAGGACTCGAACCTGCGACCTAGAGATTAGAAGGCTCTTGCTCTATCCAGCTGAGCTACGGAGGCGCGGCCAGAATCTTAACCGTTCGCCGCGGCGGCCCTCACCGGCGGCCCGCGGCGAGGGTCTGCGCCATGAAGTTCAGCGCCTGCGGCCACGACAGGGCGTACGCGTCGGCGTTGACAGGGTTGCCGTGCCGGGCGCGGGTGCTGAAGCCGTGTTCGGCGCCGGGGTAGACGTGCACGATCGTCGCGCCCGAGGTGCGGGACAGCAGCGACCGCTGCAGGTCGGCGAACACGTCGGCCGTCATGATCGTGTCGGCGCCGGCGTGCAGCACCATCACCGGTGCGGCGATGCGCGCGGCGTCGGCGACGGTGTCGTGAGTGTGGTTC
>NZ_PCZU01000215.1:2088-6323 GCF_002887785.1 Rhodococcus sp. ENV425 | reverse complement strand
TGGTAGGCGATCACGTTCGCAAGCCGCTCGTCGCGCGCGCCGGCGAGCAGCGCGAGGCGCCCGCCGAGGCAATAACCGAGCATGCCGACGCGTTCGGCGCCGAGCTCGCCCAGCAGGTGGTCGGTCAGCAGGCGGATCTCGGCGAGCGCGGCATCGTCGTCGAGGCCGTTCATGAGTTCGTAGAGGCGTTCCCTCGGGGTGTCGTCGGCGTTCGGGCCGTGGAACGGATCCCACACCAGCGCGGTGATCCCGGTGGCTGCGATGTCCTCGGCGTACGCGCGCACCTGCGCGCCGATTCCGGTGATCATCGGCAGCAGCACCATGCCCACGCCGCTGCCGTCCCGGGGCGCCGCGAGGTAGCCCTGCAGCGGCCCGACCGCGACGACGGAGGTGCGGATCTCGTTCATTCGGGCAGACGTCCTTCCGGCCGGGTGATTGCGTCCGAATCTATCGGGCGGCGAATCCGCCCGTCGCGCCGCAAGCGCGGGCATACACTCCGTAGGTAGCTGAAATGTGAGGTATGCCACATGCAAGTACCTTCGGCTTTCGAATTCGAGCGCGCCACCGGCATCGATCACGCCATCGCACTCCTCGACGAACGCGGCGAGGAAGCCCGGGTCGTCGCGGGCGGGCACAGTCTCCTGCCGATGATGAAACTGCGGCTCGCCGCCCCCGAATGCCTGATCGACATCAACGACCTGGCCGGCGAGCTCGGCTACATCGCCGTCGAGCCCGACGTCGTGCGGATCGGCGCGCTGGCGCGGCACCGCGAACTCCTCGAAAGCGAGGCGCTCGCCGAGATCTTCCCGATCTTCCGCGACGCCGAACGGGTCATCGCCGATCCCGTCGTGCGCAACCGCGGCACGATCGGCGGGTCGCTGTGCCAGGCCGACCCCGCCGAGGACCTGTCCACCGTGTGCGACGTCCTCGACGCCTCGGTCGTGCTGCGCGGTCCGCACGGCAGCCGGACGCTGACGATGGACGAGTTCCATCTCGGCCCCTACGAGACGACCGCCGCCCCCAACGAACTGCTCGTCGAGGTCCGGCTGCCGCGACGGGGCCGCGGGTCGAGCGCCTACGCCAAGGTCGAGCGACGAACGGGGGACTGGGCGATCGCCGCGGCCGGCGCCGCCGTGTGGATGGGCGACGGGGCCATCGACGACGCCCGCGTCGGTCTCACCGCGCTCCGGGCGGACCCGCAGGCTTTGGCCGGCATCTCCGACCGGCTGCGCGGCGCGACACCGTCCGAGGACCTCTACCGCGAGGCCGGCGAACTCGCCGCCGCCGCCAGCGACCCGGTCGCGGACCAGCGCGGCACCGTCGACTACAAACGCCACCTCGCCGCGGAGCTCACGGTGCGCACCCTGCGGCGCGCCGTCGAGCGGCTCACCACCTCCGAAAGGGGTTGACCCGATGCGTGTTTCGATGACCGTCAACGGTGACGAGGTCAGTGCCGAGGTGGAACCGCGGCTGCTGCTCGTCCACTTCCTGCGCGATCACCTCGGCCTGACCGGCACGCACTGGGGCTGCGATACCAGCAATTGCGGCACCTGCGTCGTCGCGGTCGACGGCGAGCCCGTCAAGTCGTGCACCATGCTCGCCGTCATGGCGAGCGGCCACGACGTGCGCACGGTCGAGGGACTCGAGCGCGACGGCGTGCTCGACCCCGTGCAGGAGGGATTCATGCGCTGCCACGGGTTGCAGTGCGGCTTCTGCACCCCCGGCATGATGATCACCGCCCGGGCCCTGCTCGACCGCAACCCGGACCCCGACGAGCAGACCATCCGCGAGGCGATCTCCGGGCAGATCTGCCGCTGCACCGGCTACACCACCATCGTGCGGTCCATCCGCTGGGCCGCCGAGCACCCCGTCACCGAGAAGGCGCCGTCATGACCGCCGTCGACCCCACCCCCGAGCTGCTCGACACCGTCGACAACGACAAGAAGCCGTGCGGTCACGGGCGCATGCTGCGCAAGGAGGACCCGCGTTTCATCCGCGGCCACGGCCGCTTCGTCGACGACGTGCAGCTGCCGGGCATGCTGCACCTGGCGATCCTGCGCTCACCCGTGGCCCACGCGAAGATCCTCGGCATCGACACCACCGCCGCGCAGGCCCACCCGAAGGTGAGGGCCGTCGTCACCGGCGCCGACCTCGCGGACAAGGGCCTGGCATGGATGCCGACCCTGTCCAACGACGTCCAGGCCGTCCTCGCCACCGACAAGGTCCGCTTCCAGGGCCAGGAGGTCGCCTTCGTCGTCGCCGACGACCGCTACTCGGCGCGCGACGCCCTCGAGCTCATCGACGTCGAGTACGACATCCTCGACCCGGTCGTCGACGTCCGCCGCGCGCTCGCGCCCGAGGCGCCCGTGATCCGCACCGACCTCGAGGGCAAGACCGACAATCACTGCTTCGACTGGGAAACGGGGGACGCCGCCGCCACCGAGGCCGCGTTCGCGAAGGCCGACGTGATCGCCCGGCAGGAGATGGTCTATCCCCGCGTGCACCCGGCGCCCATGGAAACCTGTGGCGCCGTGGCCGATTACGACCGTATCAGCGGCAAGCTCACGCTCTGGTCGACCAGTCAGGCGCCGCACGCCCACCGCACCCTCTACGCCCTCGTCGCCGGTCTGCCCGAACACAAGATCCGGGTGATCGCCCCGGACATCGGCGGCGGGTTCGGCAACAAGGTGCCCATCTATCCCGGGTACGTCTGCGCGATCGTCGCCTCGCTCGTGACCGGCAAGCCGGTCAAGTGGATGGAGGACCGCAGCGAGAACCTGGTGAGCACCGGCTTCGCGCGCGACTACGTGATGGTCGGCGAGATCGCCGCGACCCGGGAGGGAAAGATCCTCGCGATCCGCACCCAGGTCCTCGCCGACCACGGCGCGTTCAACGGCACCGCCGCCCCGGTGAAGTACCCGGCCGGGTTCTTCGGGGTGTTCACCGGCAGCTACGACATCGAGGCCGCCTACTGTCACATGACCGCCGTCTACACCAACAAGGCGCCCGGCGGCGTGGCCTACGCGTGCTCGTTCCGCATCACCGAGGCCGTCTACCTCGTCGAGCGGCTCGTGGACTGCCTCGCCTACGACCTCGAGCTGGATCCGGTGCAGCTGCGGCTACGGAATCTGCTTCGCCCCGAACAGTTCCCGTACACGAGCAAGACCGGTTGGAAATACGACTCCGGCGACTACGAAACCACCCTGCGCAAGGCCGTGGAGATGGTCGGCTACGACGAACTGCGCCGCGAGCAGGCCGAACGCCGCGCGCGTGGCGAGCTGATGGGCATCGGCGTGGCGTTCTTCACCGAGGCCGTCGGCGCCGGCCCCCGCAAGGACATGGACATCCTCGGCCTCGGCATGGCCGACGGCTGCGAACTGCGCGTGCACCCCACCGGCAAGGCGGTGGTGCGACTGTCGGTACAGACCCAGGGGCAGGGCCACGAGACCACGTTCGCGCAGATCGTCGCCGAGGAACTGGGCATCCCACCCGAGGACATCGACGTCGTGCACGGTGACACCGACAACACCCCGTTCGGTCTCGGCACGTACGGCAGCCGGTCCACCCCGGTCTCCGGCGCGGCCGCCGCCCTCGTCGCCCGCAAGGTGCGCGACAAGGCCCGGATCATCGCCTCCGGCATGCTCGAGGTGTCCGTCGCGGACCTCGACTGGGTCAAGGGCGCCTTCCACGTCAAGGGCGATCCGACCGCGTCGGTGACCATTCAGGACATCGCGATGCGGGCGCACGGCGCCGGCGATCTGCCCGAGGGCGTCGAGGGCGGACTCGAGGCGCAAATCTGCTACAACCCCGAGAATCTCACCTACCCGTACGGGGCGTACTTCTGCGTCGTCGACATCGATCCCGGGACGGCGGAGGTGACGGTGCGCCGGTTCCTCGCCGTCGACGACTGCGGCACCCGCATCAACCCGATGATCATCGAGGGGCAGGTGCACGGCGGGATCGTCGACGGCATCGGCATGGCACTGATGGAGATGATCGAGTTCGACGAGGACGGTAACTGCCTCGGCGGCTCGCTCATGGACTACCTGATCCCCACGGCGATGGAGGTGCCCCACTTCGAGACCGGCTTCACCGTCACCCCGTCGCCGCACCACCCGATCGGCGCGAAGGGCATCGGCGAGTCTGCGACCGTCGGCTCGCCGCCCGCGGTGGTCAACGCCGTCGTCGACGCGCTGCGCCCCTTCGGGGTGCGGCATGCCGACATGCCGCTGACC
>NZ_PCZU01000215.1:1625-2057 GCF_002887785.1 Rhodococcus sp. ENV425 | reverse complement strand
CCCCGCCGATCTGACCGACCGGCCCGAACCAGGGAGAGCCACATGGATCTGACGGTGCGCGCCGCGGAACTGACCCGCCGGCGACGGGCGTTCGTCCGCGCCACGGTGGTGCGCGCCCAGCGGCCGACGTCCGCCCGCGCCGGCGACTGCGCGCTGGTGCTCGACGACGGCACGATCGAGGGCTTCGTCGGCGGCCAGTGCACCGAGACCTCGGTGCGCGACGCCGCGCGGCAGGCCCTGAACACGGGGGAGAGCATCCTGCTGCGGGTCCTGCCCGGCGCGACGCAGACCTTCCCGGACACTCCGGGGGCGACCGTCGCGGTCAACCCGTGCCTGTCCGGCGGCGCGACGGAGATCTTCCTCGAGCCGCAACTGCCCACCCCGATCCTCGTCGTCTCCGGGTCGACGCCGGTGGCCGAGGCCGTCGCGGAC
>NZ_PCZU01000215.1:0-1572 GCF_002887785.1 Rhodococcus sp. ENV425 | reverse complement strand
GCCCCGGCCCGGGCGCCGCCCCCGACGCCGACGCCACCGCCGTCGTCGTCGCGAGCCTCGGCGGCGAGGAGGCCGGGATGATCCGGGCCGCCCTCGACGCCGGCATCGGCTACGTCGGCCTCGTCGCCAGCCGGCGGCGCGGCGCCGACGTGCTCGCGCAGGCCGAGGTGCGCCCCGACGAACGGGCCCGCGTGCACACCCCCGCGGGTCTCGACATCGGTGCGCGCACCGCCGCGGAGATCGGGCTGTCGATCGTCGCCGAACTGGTGCAGGCGATCCGCCGCGAGAGCCTCGGTGCGCCCGTCGCGCCGGCCGCGCCGCCGCACACCGCGGTGGACCCCGTGTGCGGGATGACCGTCACCGTCACCGCCGACACCCCGCACCTGACCGACGCCGGCACGGACGTGTGGTTCTGCTGCCCGGGCTGCCGCCGCACCTACCAGAAGGAACACGCCGCGTGTTCGTGACGGGACCGGCCCCGGGAGCCGGCCGATGAGCGTGTTCGGCGGCGTCGACGATGTCATCCGCCGGTTCGACGACCAGGATTACCTGCTCGACGAGGGCACCGCCACCGCCCTGTACCTCGCGGTGGAGCTCGGCCGGCCGCTGCTGCTCGAGGGCGAGCCCGGCGTCGGCAAGACCACGGCCGCCAAGGCCCTCGCCGCCGCCGTGGGCACCGAGCTGATCCGGCTGCAGTGCTACGAGGGCCTCGCCGCGAGCGAGGCCCTCTACGACTGGAACTACCAGCGGCAACTGCTCGCGATCCGGCTCGCCGAGACCCGGGGTGAGAGTCTGAGCGAGGCCGACCTCTACACCGAGGAGTTCCTGCTCGAGCGGCCGGTGCTGCGCTGCGTGCGGCACCGCGGCCCCACCGCGCCGGTACTGCTCATCGACGAGATCGACCGGGCCGACGACGAGTTCGAGGCGCTGCTGCTCGAGTTCCTCGGCGAGTTCTCCGTCACGATCCCCGAACTGGGCACCCTCACCGCCGCGCGGCCCCCGATCGTCGTGCTCACCTCCAACCGCAGCCGAGACCTGCACGACGCTCTGCGCCGGCGCTGCCTCTACCACTGGATCGACTACCCGGACCGGGACCGCGCCGTCGCGATCCTGCGCCGCACCGTCCCCGCCGCGAACCTCGCGCTCGTCGAATCGGCCGCCGACTTCGTCGCCTCCGTGCGCCGGCTGGACCTGGACAAGGCGCCGGGCATCGCCGAGACCATCGACTGGGTGTCCGCGCTCGTCGCGCTCGGGGTGGGGGATCTGGTCCACCCGGGCGCGGTGGCGACGCTGACCGCGCTCGCCAAGACCCCCGACGACCGGACCACGATCCGTGCCGAGTACGAGGAGTACCGGGCGTGAGCACCGCGCTGCTGCTGCGCGGCGTCGACCTCGCCGCGTTCACCGTGGCGCTCACCGACCGGTTGCGCCGCGCCGGCGTGCCCGTCGCCGCGACCGCCGCCGCGACCTTGGTGCGGGCGCTGCGGCTGTACCCGCCGCGCACCCGCAGCCGGCTGTACTGGACCGCGCGGGTGGCCCTCGTCGATCGGCAGGACGCGCTCGCGGCATTCG